>ONYR01000023.1 GCA_900322165.1 uncultured Eubacteriales bacterium | reverse complement strand
GCCAGAATCGTATTGATGAAGCCAGGGCCAAGAACGGCCGAGATAACGATCGTCAGCAGCATGCCGGGCAGAGACTGAACGATATCCAGGAACCGCATCAGAATATTATCGACCCAACCGCCGAAATAGCCGGCCAACGAGCCGATAAAC
Source organism: uncultured Eubacteriales bacterium (assembly GCA_900322165.1). Classification (GTDB taxonomy): domain Bacteria; phylum Bacillota; class Clostridia; order Lachnospirales; family Bianqueaceae; genus RUG760. Next base: position 4,942 of record ONYR01000023.1, on the reverse strand, counting down.
ATACCGACGATCATTGCGATGACGATGGCGGATACGCCCATCGAAATTGAATATCGTCCTCCGTAAAGGATACGGGAAAGAATGTCACGGCCGAGTTCGTCGGTTCCGAACCAGTGCGCTGCATTCGGGGCCTGATTCATATCCATGATATTCAGGTCGTTGTAGCCATAAGGCGCGATCAGCGGCGCACTGAAGCACAGGATCAGTTCCACGATAAACAGAATAAATCCGAACATCGCCAGCTTGTTATAGCTAAGCTGCTTTAAAATACGGCCCAGTTCAGAACTCTTCTTGATCTTCGGGGCTTTCGCGTTTGCAACCATTGTTTCAGGCATGTTTCTTTACCCCCTTCTTCGAAGCGCTTTGACGGACATACTGGGCTTTGATTCGCGGATCCGCCCATGCGTAGAACAAGTCAACGACCAACATACTCAGAGAGAAAACGATTGCCAGCAGGATCGCGCCCGCCTGAACGACCGGATAGTCTCGAGAATTAACGCCGTTGATGATCAGGGTTCCCATTCCGGGAATCGTGAAAATGGTTTCCAGAACCATCTGTCCGCCGAGCATCATACCGAAACGCGTTCCGGTGATCGTGATGATCGGGATCAGCGCGTTCTGCAGCGCGTGCTTGGTAATAACCGTAAACTCCGGCATACCTTTGCTGCGCGCGGTCGTAATGTAATCGGAACGGATAACGTCCAGCATCGCCGATCTGGTCTGTCTGGCATAGCCGGCGATACCGCCGGTACATCCGGCTAAAGCAGGCAAGATATAATACTTAATCCCTCCGATACCCATCGCCGGAAGCCAATCCAGTTTCACCGAGAACAACAGAACCAGCAGCATCGCCAGCCAGAAGCTCGGAATCGAAATACCGACAAGCGCGATAAACATGCTGATGTTGTCGCCGATACCGCCCTGATTAACCGCCGCCATGATTCCAAGCGGAATACCGATAATCATGGACAGCAGCAAGGTAATAATACTCAGGATAAAGGTGCGCGGCAGACGTTCCGCGATCTGTTCATTGATTTTGGCGCCGGTCATCCAGGACTTACCGAAATCAAATCGAATGAACGTATCACTGAGGAAACGGCCAAGGCGCACAATAAAGGGATCATTCAGACCGAGAGACTCACGGATCAGTTGCAGATCTTCTTCTGACGCTCCTGCGCCGGAGATGATTTGAGCCGGATCGCCTGGACACAGTGTCATCAGTGTGAAGACGATGATGGATACGCCCAGAACAATCGGAATCATCCAGAGCAGTCGTCTTAATACGTATTTCCCCATATCTACTCCTTTTGTTTTGTAAGAGCAAAATCCACACTGCCGCCCCCTTTGCAGAAGGCGGCAGATGAAGGATCATGACTTTTGATCTTTCAGACCGTTCAGCTTTCAGCTGTTCCGGTTATCAAGCTCAAAACATTCACAAAGAGTTTAGCCGATCAAGCCTTCGCGTACTTGCAGGCAGCCATATCCAGCTGACCCTGCGTATTGAAAACGGTCTCCGCGATATTAAGAGACTCATTGACAACGCTCAGCGTGTAGGGGAGATACAGTCCATAGCCATAGGCATGCTCGAAGATATAGTTACGAACCTTCGTAATGTTCTCTTCGGTATAATTTGCGATCTGCCAGGTCTCATGAATCATGTTGGTCAGTTCTTCATCATGACGGCCCATCTGATCGCCGTACTCGTAAGCATCACCGTCGAAGGTCTGGGTCCAGACATTCGCCGCACCGTTACCGGTGGAGATCATCGCCATATCCCACTGACGTCCGTCATTACTGACCTGCGTGAACAGAGACTGATCCATAATGTCAAGCTTGACCGTGATACCGATCGCCTGACAGTTCGCCTGGATAATCGTGTAAGCTCTCTCTTGGCTCTTTGCTCCGGAAAGGATAAGCTCTTCGCCGTTGTAGTCAGATTTTTCGAGATAATCCTTGGCAAGGGCGACATCATAGTGGAAGTAGTCCAACGTCTTGTAAGATTCAAACCAGCCGCCGGAGGTACGCGGAATGAAGTCATCCATTTTCTCGCCGTAGCCGTTGGCAGCGCCCTGAATCAGCATGTCAACATCGATCGCATAGCAGATCGCCTTGCGAAGGTTCTCGTCACGGCCGACAAGACGGGTCTCATCACCGGTGAAACGAAGCTGCTGACCATTGTTAGCCGGAGCCATCGTAACAAGCCAGCCTTCCTTGTCCTTGAAGGCATCGATAATCGTAGCGGCGATGGCGGGCATCGCATCGATGGTCTTGGTCTCAAGCGCAACCTGCTGCTGGCTGGCTTCCGAGATATAAACCATGCTAAGATTCTTGACATTGTGGCCAAGAGTACGATCCTCAAGTGCCTCATCCTGCCAGAAATCATCGCGATGAACAAAATCAAGATTGACATCCGGGACAAAGCTGCTGACCTTGTAGGGGCTGGTGGAAACCGGCTGGGTGTTGAACTCGTCTTCGCTGGCCTCGAACGATTCACGGTTGATCAGGAAGGTACTCTCCAGAAGCACTTCAAACGCATCTGCGAGGTTCTTGTTCATAACAATATTGAAGGTGTAGTCGTCAATCTTTTCCAGGCTATCAACCTTGGCATAGCAGGGCTTGCTGCCGCGTGCTTTACCTTCTTCAAGGAACCAGATCACGTCGTCTGCGGTAACCGGTCTGCCTTCAGAATCGGTAATGTTGTCGTACAGCTCAACGGTCCAGGTCACACCGTCATCGGCGCAGGTCCAGCTCTTCGCGCCCTGAGGAACATAAGCACCGGTATCCGTCAGGAAAGCCAGGCGGTCATACAGGTAGCGAACAAACGGGAAACGCTGTGCAGAGGTGTTGCGGAACGGAGTCAGTGTTGCAAAAAGAATCGAAACGCCGACTTTGACGCTGTCACGCATCTCCAGTTCCGTGGTTTCATCGGCAACAATGCTGCCTTCCTGAGAATCCAGAACGGAAGACTCGCTCGAGTTCTGCGTACTGGTCTCGCTGGTCTGAGAGCTGTTCTGGCTCTCTTCTCCGCCCTTCTTGGAGCAGCCGACAAGCGCAAGTGCTGCTGCGCTCGCTGCCGTAACTCCGCTCATTTTCAGGAAGTCTCTTCTTGTGAATCCTTTCATGTGTGTAATTCTCCTTTTTTTATTTTTATCGGGCTGCTTAGCATGCCTCGATAATTAACTGGGGTTTAAAGGGTCTTGCAGTACTCCATGATCTCGGCCATGTTAAAGAAGGTTTTCCCTTCCGCCATGGCTTTTTCCACTTTTTCACACTGTGCTTCGCTCAGGCCTCTCGCCTTCGCCGCGAAGGCAAGCATGCCTTTCTGATTCCATCTGGAATCAAACTTGAACGGAACGATGTCCGAGGTGGCCTCAAGCCAGTACAGCTGATCCTCCTTCATTTTCATGACGGTTTCCTTCAGCGCCGGATCGTCGATGATGTTGTGACGTTCGCCCGGATCGTTCACCATGTCATAGAGCTCATCCTTGCGATTGATCCGGCTGATGTACTTGTACCGGTCAGCCCGCATCATGAAGCCTTTCGCGTGAGCTTCAGGGTCAGCCTGCGCCATCTTCTTCGGGTAGTACTCTTCGGTCGTCGGATCCGGTGTGAAGGAAGCGTGATACTCGTCACAGTGAATTTCATCAGGCGTCCGTCCGCCTTCGCATACCGCGAATTCGCGGTTCACGTAATCGTGTTCTTTCAGATTGCGGCGAAGGGAACGCCCGAAGTGGGTGTGACTGGACTTGGCGCCGGCGAAATCCAGCGCGGTCGCATAGAAGTCCACCAGCTCGGCAATCGCGTCGCTGACGCCGGGCTCGAAGTCAACGCCTTTGGGAGGCTTTACGAGCAGCGGGACACGGGTCAGACAATCCTCAAAGGTGTTCTGGGCCTTCTCGGGAAGGCCGTAATCTCCGGCGAAGTCGCCATGGTCACTTAGGAAGAAGATCGCGCAGTCATCATAGATGCCTGCGTCCTTCAACGCTTTCACAAGACGTCCGAACTGATCGTCAACTTTCAGGCACATGCCCTGATAAACAGCTCGAAGCTCTGTCCAATCCTCCTCCGTGAACTCGTCCATCTGAACATATTCGCGGATCTTATCCAGGATTTTGGCTTTGCCGCTGCATTCTTCCGGTTTAACACGAGGTGCAAGCTTTGTGCGGTCAACCGCCGAATAGTACGGCTCTTCCACCGCGTAAGGAACATGGGGATAGGAAAGTCCAAGGAACAGGCACATCGGGCGATCGTCCACCGGGTGAAGGATCCGCTCAATCGCAGCATCGACAACTGCGTCGTCACCATTGTAGTTCACGCCGTTCTCATCGACACCGAGCTGCCCCTTGAAGTGGGAATAATAGTATTTGTTTCCCTTTTCTCCGCGGATGTTTCCTTTGATCGGTCCCGGGGCACTTTGCCCTCTTTTACCGTAGAAAATCTCATCTGCGTGTGATTCCATCCAGCCGGGATACTGACCGGCCAACAGGTCGTTGCGGGAGTTCATCCAAACGTAGTAGCCATCCGCCATCAGTTCGCTGAAGAGCGTTTCTTCCTCCGGATGAAGCAGGTACTGCATCGTCCGGTGACCGCGTACGTGCGGATAAAGGCCGGTAAAGAAGCTGCAGCGGCTCGGAACGCATACCGGGTTCTGGCAGTAGGCTCTCGAGAAAGACACCGCATCATGAGCGGCGAAATCGTCCAGATTTTTGGTCTCGATTGCCTGATTGCCAAGATGGCTCATGACGTCTGCCCGCATTTCATCGGGATTGAAGATGATAATGTGAGGTTTTTTTGCCATGTTTTAAACCTTTCCTTGACTAAGCAGTGACATGATCTCCGGGAAACCTTTGCCTTCAAGAATCATTTTTTTCACTACTTCATGTTTCTCCGGGGGAACGGAACGTTTCATCCGGTGGAACAGCATCTCCGGGGTCCAGCGTGT
>ONYR01000056.1 GCA_900322165.1 uncultured Eubacteriales bacterium | reverse complement strand
GAGGAACCGTGGCTGACAAGGAAACCGTGGATATGCTCGTGAAGCATGCACTCCTTGATCGCGTAGACGATCTCCTTGCGAAGCTTTGCGTCCTTACCCTTGTTTGCGCCGTGCTGCGTGCCGTAGCTGATCGCAAGCGCATCGCACCCGGTCTTCTTGAAGAAATCGATCGCCTGCAGCGGGTTGGTGTAGGTGCTCGTCTCGGACGCGACGTCGTCCTCAACGCCGGCCAGAACGCCCAGCTCACCTTCAACGGAAACGCCGAGAGGATGCGCATACTTAACGACCTCGCGGGTCAGCTCAACGTTCTCTTCATAGGGAAGCGAGCTTCCGTCGATCATAACGCTGGTGTAGCCGCCCTTGATGGCTGCGACGCAGCTTTCGAAATTCTTGCCGTGATCCAGATGGATAACGACGGGAATGTCACTGTTTTCACCGTATTTCTTCACCGCGTCGCCGATGTTCTTGGCACCGCGCTGTTTGTCTTCGATCGTGGAATTCTTGAAATCGGTCCGGCCTCCCATAAATCCGTTGGCCAGATCCGCGCCCTGCAGAAGGGCCGGGGAACGCAGCATCTCATGGACTTCGATCGCCGCTTTTATCTGGCAGACCGCATTCACATTGAATGCACCCTGCGCGTACTTCAGTCTGTCGGCTGCCTCAAGCACCGCTCTCATCGGAACTAACATAATCCTTTGTTTCCTTTCTTCTTGATTCTCTATTAGTTAAAAGAAACCATCTTGCGGATTTCTTCCCCTAGCAAAGGTCTGGCCCACTCTTTGAAGGCCTCGGTCACGCCGTTGCCCTTTTCGTTGATAAACTCATCCGGCATCGTGCGCTCGTACATCATGACTTCATCGATATCGACAAGGAACGGCTCCACCTTGTAGGGCTCGGTCGAGATACGCTTAAAGGCCACCATCTTGCCGGTCGTTCCCTTCAATACCTCGCGGCAGGCGATCTCGCCGGCCAGCTGAGCCTCATCGCGGTCCACCTTGCTCTGCATGTAGATCGAGCAGCGGCCGAGAAGTCCGGGTTTTTCGCCTCTGGCCTTGTAACCGAGACGCTTGATAACGACTCCGGCCAGATGGGTTCCGACATCGCCGAAATAGGTGGCGCGTCCGACCTTGAAGATCGGCTCAACGATCGGCTTGCCGTCCTTATCATGAAGGCCTTCGGAAGCGACAACGACGATTCCCTTCTTCTTTTTCAGAAGCTCCTCGACGTCTGCGACAAACTGATCTTCATCGAAGGGACGCTCCGGAAGGTAGATCAGATCCGGACCGTCTCCGCCCTGATCCGCCGCAAGTGCGCTTGCAGCCGTGATCCATCCGGCATTGCGGCCGGACGCTTCAAGCACGACAACATGAATCGCAAGTCCTTTGACATCCGCGCAGAGCTCTGCGGTCGACTGGGCCATGTAAAGCGCGGCACTGCCGTAACCGGGGCTGTGGTCCGTGATCGCGATATCGTTGTCCATGGTTTTCGGAATCCCCATCACGCGAACATCACCGCCCGCTGCCTGGCACGCCTTGTAGAGCTTGCCGCAGGTATCCATGGTCCCGTTTCCTCCGTTCATCAGGACGCAGCTGATCTCTTTTTCCTTGAGGATCTGCGCCATTTTTTCGTACTCCGGCGCCTCAAGTGCATCGCGCGAGGTTCCGATCGCACTGCCGGGAGTCTGAAGCAGCAGTGCCAGCTTTTCCTCCGGCTCATTCGTCAGGTCGATGATCTCGCCCTTCAGCAGTCCGCCCGTACCGTTTTTTGCCGCGTAGATATGCTCCACTTCCGGATGCTTTTTTGCTTCCTCCACGGCTCCATAGAGCGATGCGTTGATCACAGCAGTCGGTCCGCCGCCGTGAACGATCAGTAGATTCTTTCCCATTCCCAGCCTTCCTTTTATTTAAATCAAATTTGTCAACAGATCTTGATCCGTTTTCTCTTAAAACGGCTGCTTCGCCGCGTTTGCGTTCACGTAAATGACCGCATCGGGATGAGCCTGCATCAGCGTGACCGGGAAATGACCGCTCATTTCGCCGTAAGCTGCCTGTCTCACCACCGCACGGTGCCAGTCACGGAACACGCCGAGGCGCACCTTTTTCGCAGAGAGGATCTCTTTCATGCCAATCGTGACGCACTTTTTCGGCATCGCGTCGATCGCGCCGGAAAGATCACCGATCGCGTTCGCCACGCGGGTCTCACGGCTGATTGCGAGCACTCTTGTCGGAAGCTTGGCAAACTCTTCGGCTGAAAGCTCATCCTGCGCCTCGTTAAAGGCCACATGCCCGTTGATCCCGATGCCGCCGAAGCAGATATCCACGCCGCCCAGCTCATCAATGATCCGCTGAATGCGTCCCGGATCCTTCGGATCGGGGAACACACGCTGCTCTTTAGGCATGACAAGTTCCGGATCGATCTGTGAATACACGACCCGGTTCATAAACCCATGGAACGAAAGCGGACTGCTCTCGTCGATGTAGGTTTCATCATCATTCAGATATTCATCCATATTAATGAACCAGACGTTCTTCAGGCTGGTTCTTCGGTCATTGACAAGGCGGACAAAGATCGGATACTGTCCGACCGGTCCGACAGGACAGATAAAGACTGTCGTTGTTCCTTCCTGATTATGAGCTTCGATGGTCTCGACCATCTCTTTTGCCATTTCGTAGAAAACTTCCCCGGAATCGCCCATCTTAACGAGCTTGATCTTGGCGTCTTTCCCCAGGTTTTCAGCGGAAATCTGAAAATACGACTGTGCCATAGCAACCTCCTGAAAGAAAACGATTAATGCTGCAGGATCCGTTCTAGCTGACAGACACTGCACTTGTCTCCATTTTCCCATTTTTCCTCCTCAATGTCAAGGATTTGTTTGCTTAAAACTACGCAAAAAATGTACTCAAATATTTCGTATTATCCTTCCTGTTTGCGCAAATGTTTCGAGCATATTTTCTTGCTTTATATTCTTCTTTTCAGCCTTGCGAATCGAATTC
>ONYR01000292.1 GCA_900322165.1 uncultured Eubacteriales bacterium | reverse complement strand
TATTCTTTCCGGCATCGACACCGAGGGACTGCTTCGGTCCGTCGATCTTGCGGTGGAGATGGTGAAGAACGAGCGGGGCGGAGGAGCCGTTCCGGTACCGGACTATACGGATCTGAATGTATCCGATAAGGTCGTGAAGATCATTCAATCCTATGTCGGAGTTGTCGATAAAATGGTTTGGAGAAAAGACCTCTGAGAAGGGAGCAGCCATGAATGTTTTGGTGACAGGCTCCAAGGGCTTTCTCGGCCGCAATCTGGTGGAAAACCTGAAGAATATCCGGGACGGAAAGAACCGGACAAGGCCGGGCATTGCGATCGGAGAGATCTATGAGTATGACCTTGGCAGCAGGCGGGAAGAGCTGGAGGAGTACTGCGGAAAGGCGGATCTTGTATTCCACCTGGCAGGTGTGAACCGGCCGAAGGATCCGGCAGAGTTCAAGATCGGCAATGCGGACCTGACGGCACAGCTCCTCGAAGAGTTGGAAAAGCAGGGAAATCCGTGTCCGGTGATGCTGAGCTCTTCCGTGCAGGCAACGCTTGCCGGGCGGTTTGAGGGGAGTGAGTATGGGCTTTCCAAGCGGGAAGCGGAAGATCTGGTCTTTGCCCACGCGGCGCGGACCGGGGCGAAAGCCTTTGTGTACCGTTTTCCGAATCTTGCCGGGAAATGGATCCGGCCCAACTATAACTCTGCGGTCGGAACCTTCTGCTACAACATTGCGCGGGATCTTCCGATCACGATCAACGACCCGTGTGTCGTACTGGAACTGCTCTTCGTGGATGATCTTCTGGAAGAGATGTATGACTTGATGGAGGGACATCCGCATCGCTGCGAATATCCCAAAGCCGGAGAGGACGGGTTCGACGGACTGACACCGAAAACAGATGAGGCGGGACGTTTCTGCTATGCGCCCATCACGCACAAGGTTACCCTGAGACGGATCGCGGAGCTTTTGCAGCACTTCCACGACCAGCCGGCTACGCTGATGATGCCGGCGATCGCGCCGGGCAGCCTGGAAAAGAAGCTTTACAGCATGTATCTGTCGTATCTGCCAAAGGAAAAAGCAGCGTTCGATCTGAACATGAAAGCGGACGAGCGAGGCAGCTTTACCGAGCTTTTGAAGACGGCAGATCACGGTCAGTTTTCCGTCAACATTTCCAAGCCGGGGATCACCAAAGGACAGCACTGGCACAACAGCAAGTGGGAGTTCTTTATCGTAGTATCCGGGCACGGTCTGATCCGGGAGCGGAAGATCGGGACCGATGAAGTTTTTGAATACGAAGTATCGGGAGAAAAGATCCAGGCGGTCCACATGCTGCCCGGATACACGCATAACATCATCAATTTAAGCGATACCGAGAATCTTGTAACACTCATGTGGGCAAATGAAGTTTTTGATCCCGAAAAGCCGGATACGTTCAGCGAGCCGGTCTGAGAGAGAGGGAGTTAGGGTACGGCATAGTGATCAGTATTATCGTGCCTGTCTACAAGGTAGAGGATTATCTCTGCCGGTGCGTAGACAGTCTTCTGGCACAAACTTATCAGGATATCGAAGTCATTCTGGTCGATGACGCCTCGCCGGATCGCTGCGGAGAGATCTGTGACGATTACGCGAAGCGGGACGCGAGGGTCAAAGTCTTCCATATTGACCATCAGGGGCAGTCCCGAGCGCGAAACTTTGGCTTAAAGGCAGCGAAGGGTGAATATATCGCGTTTGTCGATTCGGATGACTGGGTCGAGGCGAATATGTATGAAGTGCTCCTGAAGGGGCTCATAGCCGCGGATGCGGATGTCTGCGTCTGCGGTTTTTGTATCGAACGGGAGTCGGGGGCAGAACCCTGGCATCCGGTGGAAGGGCTGTTGGAAGGGGAACATGTGCTGGAAGCTATGCTGGATCGGCAGCTTCAGAACTATGTGTGGAATAAGCTTTACCGAAGGGAACTGCTTTGGGAGGATCCGTTTCCGGTAGGCAAAGTGTATGAAGATATTCTCTTTATGCATCAGCTCATGTGCCGCGCTCAAAAAGCGGCCTTGCTCCCAAGCATCTTGTACCATTACCGGATCCGGAGCGAAAGCGTTACGAACCACGAAACCGCCAAAACACTGACGGATGCCGCGGAATGCGCCCTCAGTGCCTGGCGGTTCCTGCGTGAAAACGCGCCCGGTGTATACGAACGGAAAAAAGAAGAAGTCCTGTATCTTCCGGCAAGGTGGATCGCGAAAGTGTGGTGGAGCTGGTTGGGATTCACACGGGAAGAGCGAAAG
>ONYR01000369.1 GCA_900322165.1 uncultured Eubacteriales bacterium | reverse complement strand
CGTCAACTATTGAAACCGCCGTGTACCGAACGGTACGCACGGTGGTGTGAGAGGACGGGGGTTAATCACCCCCTCCTACTCGATCAAGCAGAAAAATATGGTTGGTTTGCGGCAGCAGCTTACTTCACTTCCGCATCGGCCCAGAATTCGCGGGTTCTGCCTTCGATGAACTTGTCTTCGGCGATCCGGTAGCTGCCGGTGAGGCGGATATCCGCGGAGGAGGAGCCGACCATGACGTCGACCTGGCCCTTTTCGATCTTCCACTTCATGTCCTGGGTCAGGAAGGCCATCTGGCTCGGGTAGAGCGTGAAGGTGACGGTCTTTGCTTCGCCGGGCTCGAGATCAACACGCTTGAAGCCCTGGAGCTCCTGAACCGGGCGGGTCATCGAAGCGTAGGGATCGTTCAGATACAGCTGAACGGTCTCGCAGCCCTTCACGGCGCCGGTGTTCTTGACGGTGCAGGCGATCGTGACGGAGCCGGACGGGTCGACGGTCTCGGAACCGATCACAAGATCGGAATACTCGAACGTGGTGTAGCTCAGGCCGTGGCCGAAGCGATAGCGGGGTTCGTGCGGGCAGTCAACGTAGTTCTGGAAGCCGATCGACGGGCTCTGGTGCCACTCGGAGCCGGGGAGATGGTTGTAGTAAACCGGAACCTGACCGGCATTGCGCGCAGTCGTGATCGGCATCTTGCCGGACGGGTTGGTCTCGCCGCGAAGCACTTCGGAGACGACCTTGGCAGTGCACTCAGCCGGGCTGAAGCACTCGAGGATCGCGCTGAGCTTCTCATCAGCGATGTCGGAAGAGATCGGGCGGCCGTCGATATGGATACCGACCATCGGGATGCCGAGCTTGGCAGCTTCCTCGATGAAGCGGTCCTGTGCGGCGGGAAGGTTGATGTTGGTCGCGTCGATGCCTTCACCCATCGTGGCGATGGAGCTCGTGCCGTGCTTGCCGCCGAGCGTGAGGAGGATGAGGTCCGCATCCTTGCAGGCCTCGAGCGCCTCGGCAAAACCGGATTCATCGCTGCCGGCAACATGGTAACCATGCGCGTAGACGATCTCGGTCTCCGGGAGGTCCTCGCGAAGCTTTTCAAGGATCGTTTGGCAGCCGGGTTTGACGTATTTCAGGACATCGCCAAATTTTTTCGTCTCGCTGAATTCAACGATCGTGCCGGGAATATAGTTGATTTCTTTCTGCTGAGCGTTGCCCATGACACCGGCCATGGAGCTCTTGGCGGCGCGCATGCCTTCGGCCATCGTCAGGTGCGTGTAGCCGCCGAAATAGTGGTTGGCCCACGCAGCGTGCGGGCCGATGAGGGCGATCTTCTTCAGGCCCTTCCTGAGCGGGAGGACCCCGTCGTTTTTCAGCAGGATGAGCGATTCGCGGGCAACACGCAGGGTCACCTCGAGGTCGTGAGGCTGGTTGAAGACCTTGTCGAAATCTTCATCGGAGAGCGCGAAGGGCTGCTCAAACAGGCCCATGCGGAACTTCGCAGTCAGCTCGCGCAGAACAGCCTGATCAAGGACGGCTACGTCCGCGCGGCCGTCGCGGAACATCTCCTCGAGGTCTTTGGTGAGCGCTTTCGGCATCGGCAGCTCGCAGTCCATGCCGGCCTGGAGGCTCAGGTAGCCACCCTCAGCGAGGGTCTCGCCGACGTGCTGGATCTCATGAATGTTGCTGACAGCGCCGTAGTCGGAGATCGCAGCGCCGGTAAAGCCCATCTGGTCGCGGAGAATGTCGGTCAGCAGCTTCTTCGAGGCGGAAGCGGGCTCACCGTCAAAGGTATTGTAGCAAGGCATGACCGCTTTGATGTCCGCCTTGGCGATCGCGGCTTGGAACGGCTTGCCGTAGATTTCCATCATGACACGGTCTCCGGCGAAGCTCGCGGAACCATGAACACCGCCTTCGCTGGAGTGGAAGCCCATGAAATGCTTGGCGCAGGCGTCAGCCTTCAGTTCGCCGACCTTGGTGCCCTGCAGGCCTTTGGTCATCGCAGTGCCCATCGCAGCGGCGAGGGTCGGATCTTCACTGTAGGACTCGGTTACGCGGCCCATGCGCGGCTCGCGGTTGACGTCAAGTACCGGGCAAAGAATCTGCGTCACGCCGGCCGCGAGCTCCTGTCTCGCGACAACGCGTCCGACCTCTTCCTCCAGTTCGGGATCGAAGGTTGCACCGCGTCCGAGGTTCGGGGAAAAGCTGGTGGATCCGGTCAGCATCGTTCCGCATACGCCTTCCATGTGGAAGATCGCGGGGATGTGGTGCGGGGAGCTCTCCATGATGATCTTCTGCAGGTCACGCTGCATCGCCAGCGCATCGTGCACGTTCGGCAGCGTGCGCACCATCAGCGCCGAAACCTGACCGATACCGTTGGGCATCAGCTTGGAAATCATGGCGAGACGCTCGGGCGGGATCTGCGCGGGCGGCATGCCGAAGATGCCGACGACCTGGGCCATTTTCTCTTCCAGGGTCATTTTCGAGAGCAGGTCCTCAGCCCGCTCCTCGGGGCTCAAAGCCGGATTCAGGTACTTTTCCATTGCTTGTCTCCTTTTTGTCGTGATCTATAATATTTTGGATATGTAGATTGCGCGGGTCGCGCGATGAGCCACAGTGCGGTCGCGCGGGTCGTCGATCAGCTGCAGCGCGGCCGCGGACGATTACCCGATGAGCCACAGCGCAAGGCTGACGAGGAATCCGCCGACCATCATCGCGGTAAAGCTGAGCGGCCATTTTCCGCTTCGGTTGAAGCCGTAGAAGTCGTCCCATCTCTTGCCTTGCGGGAGGACAACGACTTTGTAAAGATAGAGAATTCCGTAAAGCACGACAGGCAGCAGGCCGAGGAAAACGACCCAGAAGCCAGCGGTGGGTTTATCCCAGATAAACAGCGACACGAGTGCGAGTACCGGATTGATGAGGTGAAGCCAGAGTCCGGTCCCGGTCAGAAGTGGTTTGTAGCCGATGACGACCGGCCCAAGAAAAACCATCACAGTCAGAAGCGTGACGGTCACCGAAGCGGTAGCGGAATACTTAATCACCAATATCGCGTTCGGAATTGCCTCGATCACACCGGCAAGCTCCAGCGCTCGGAATACGACAAGAACCGCGCCGGCGATACCGCAGAAAACGTTCGAGAGCGAGGTGAAAAACCGCATCACGACATGCATAGGGCTTTCCTTGGCAGAGAGACCGATACAGATCGCGGTACTGACCGCAATCACAAGGTTTAGAAGCAAAGAAATCATAGATCATTCTCCCTTTGAGGTCTTGGGTGAAGCTTGGAATGAGGCTTGGACGAGGTTGGGGTGAGGCGTGGACGGGGTGGATTCGGACTAAACACCCGAAAAAGGACGATTTGGTCTGACGGCAGCAACCTGGTTTCGGGTATTCATCGGACTAAATGCCTGAAAAAGGACGATTTGGTCTGACGGCGGCAATCTGGTTTCGGGTATTCATCGGACTAAACACCTGAAAAAGGACGATTTGGTCTGACGGCGGCAACCTGGTATCGGGTTTTCATCAGACTAAACACCCGAAAAAGGACGATTTGGTCTGACGGCGGCTTCTCGGTACTGGGTTTTCATCAGACTAAACACCCGAAAAAGGAAGAGTTAGTCTGAAAACCCATAAATTACCTATAGCTAAAATGGCGCGTCGGGGAAATCAACACGAAGAGACTGTGATGGAGGACCCTCAAAACATCGCCAACCCCACAGCATCTCACGCCTTCCCCTCCTCCTTCTTCACAGCCCGCAGCACCAGGGCGGTGCGGGGCGGGAGCATGAGGCGGATCGCGGGGTCTTTGCGGCCGGGG
>ONYR01000045.1 GCA_900322165.1 uncultured Eubacteriales bacterium | reverse complement strand
GCCGATGACCTGCTGCTGTTTGAGACTTGGTGCCGCGAATCGCTCACCAGAGACTGGCGGGAGATCCTGCCGAAGGACGGCTATCTCCAGAAGCTGGGCACCAGTCTGTATTATTCTCCCGTGCCGCAGGGAGCGTTGGCTTCGCTTCGTGTGCTGCGGGACGGAATTCTGCTTGGTGAACTGAAAAAAGACCGTTTTGAGCCGAGCCAGGCGCTTGCCATGACGCTCTCCAAGGGGGATGTCAAGCGTGAGGTCGACCTTGCAGACGGGGACGAGCGTTGTGTTCGCTACCTGAAGGGCGAGACCCTCACGGGTGAGTTTCAAGACGGATGGACGATGATTTTGACCGATGGATTTCCTCTTGGGTGGGCGAAAGCTTCTCAGGGGAAACTGAAGAATAAATACCTGAAAGGATGGCTGATGTAATGAGACAGACTCAAGTTTTGATTGTCGGCGGCGGGCCGGCCTCATCGGCTTTGGCCATGACCATCGACCCGAGCGTTCAGGTAACGATTATTGAAAAGCGCGACCTTTTCAGCGATGAGAACTTCCGCAAGCTTGAAAAAAGCTGCGGCGGAATGCTCGATCACGCAGCGCAGGATCAGCTTGCCCACATGGGCATCGGCCTGCCGGAGAAGGTGCTGAGAGGACCTCAGCCGCTGACGGTGAGGGCGATCGATCTCGAAAACCACCGCGAGCGGACCTACCGCCGCAATTATCTGAATATCGACCGTGTCATGTTTGACCGCATGCTTCTTGAGCGCGCGGAAGGCAGGGAGAATGTTACGGTATTGACCGGGGCGAACGTGCATAAGATCCGTGAGACGAAAAAGGCCGTGTACGCGTCGGTTCGTCTAAAAGACGGAAGCCAGGTGGAATACCGCTGCAGCATGCTTGTCGGAGCGGACGGTGCGAGCTCCATGGTCAAAGAAGATCTGGAACGCCGCAAGGCACGGGCCGGTCATCCGACACCGAAAAGCTCTCTGCCGAAAACCTACCTCAGCATTCAGGAGTGGTTCGAGGTCGACAAGCAGATTCCTTATTACGTAGCGCTTTTCGATGAGCGAGTCACCGATTATTACAGCTGGGTGATTCCGAAAGGCAATCAGATCCTTGTCGGAGCCGCAATGCCTGCGGACAACAAGACGAAAAAGCGGTTTGAACAACTGAAATTTGACCTTCAGGAGAAGGGCTTTGATCTCTCCCGCCCGGTTAAGCGCCGCGGCGCAGTCATCATGCGCCCGAGAGCCTTTGGCTCGGTGCATACGGGACGCAACCGGATCTTCCTTATCGGTGAAGCGGCCGGTCTGATCAGTCCTTCCAGCTCAGAGGGCATCAGCTTCGCGCTGCGCTCCGGAGAAGCGCTTGCCAAAGCGATGAAAGGCTTTTCGATCAAGGAAGGCAAAGAGTCGCTGGCAATCGCCGCGCTGATCCGCCGCCGCTATGAGGACCGCATCATGCCGCTTGAGCTCAGCATCATGCTTAAGTCCGCGAAGGCGATCCCGATGTACAATCGCTTCCTGAGAGGGTTTATCTTCATGACCGGGCTGACCGCGGTGAAATGATCCCGCAAAACAGGTGAGAATATGGCAAAACAAAAATACAAGCTCGTCAATCCCGAGCGGTTTGTGCTGATTCTGCTGGTGCTTGTGATCATCATTCTGCTTTGCATCCAGTGCGGGAAAAAGAAGAACACAAACACAGACAGCGAGGAATCCTCTTCTCCGATCATTCAGACGATCGACGGGGAAAACAGCGAGGAGACCGGCACAAAACGAAGCGTTTCAACGATCGCGCTGGACGGGGTGAGCGGACAGATGGCCGCGTACATGACCTCGATGCTGATGTCGAATCTTGAAAACGTTAAGAGCTCGATGGCCGGATATCTGGAAGGCAATACGGATGTAGCGGCCAACTTTGACCCCACGCATTATCGATATATCGTTGCGATCGATGCCTCGCACGGAGGCAGTGATAAAGGCTATGCGGTCGATGATCTTGTCGAAAAGAAGATCACGCTCTCGGTCGCACAGCACATGATCAACTATCTGAACGCTCATAACGATGGCTATTACTTCCTGCTGACCCGCAGCTCCGACACGACCATGACCAACGAGCAGCGGCTTAAGATCGCCAATGCTTACAGTGTGGACTGCCTGATTACGCTGCGCGTCAATGCTTCGGAAGAGGAGCTCGGCGGCACGGTCGGCACCTACTATACCGCTTCACCCTCCAGCGGTTCGGATGATGACGAGGATGGTGAGGACGAGAATACCTCCTCCGGCTACAATGAACGCGATGCGCTCAGCGAGCGGCTTGCGCAGGAGCTGATGGAGGCAGCGGCGGACGGCTTCGGTATGTGGTACCGTTATGTCGAGGTCGAGGAAGGCCCGATGCTGGAGACGGAGTTCATCTCTTGCACGGTCTACATGGGCTACATGACCTATTACCTTGACCATGATCTTTTGGCCTCGGAGAGTGCGCAGGCTGCCGCGGGAGAGGCGATGGGTCAGGCACTGCTGGACTTTTTGGCTCAGGTGGCTCCGGAAAAATCGGAGGCCGAGCTGGCAAGAGACGGCGAGAGCTCCGGCGAAAGCTCAGAAAATCCGTAAGGAAGAAACATTCATGGAAAAATTAAGCGTATCGATCTTTAAGTGTCCCAACTGCGGGGCGCCGATGTCGTTTGACGCGGAGAGCGGCACTTTTACCTGTGAATACTGCGGCAGTGTCCTGACAAGGCAGCAGCTTGACACCCTGACAGAGCAGCGGAAATATGTCGAAGCTGAGCCGGTCACGGAGGGAGAGCCCGCGGATCCTTCGCAGCAGGTCTCGCTGAAGGAATATATCTGCCCGAGCTGCGGTGCGCAGATCGTGACCAACGAGCTGACTGCGGCGACCTTCTGTCGGTACTGCGGATCACCCACGATCATTGAAAACAACCTGCAGGGCGAGTTCAAGCCCGATCTGATGATCCCGTTCAAGGTCTCCAAACAGCAGGTGGAGGGCATCTTCGCCAAGTGGTGCCATAAAGGCGCGTTTACGCCGAAGGGCTTTTACTCCAAGGAACAGATGGAGCGGATCACGGGAACTTACGTCCCGTTCTGGATGTACGACTGTGATGTCGATCTCTACATGGAAGGGACGGGAGAGACCTCCTCAACGCACCGCTCCGGTGATTACCTGATCACGACACACCGCAAATTCCGTTTTGCCAGAAACGGCAGCTTCCGGTTCCGCAAGATCCCGGCTGATGCCTCGCGCAAGATGGATGATGACATGATGGATAAGGTGGAGCCGTACGATTACCGCGACCTGAAAATGTTTGACGCGGCTTATCTTTCCGGCTTCGCCGCAGAGAAATATGACGTGGACTCCCCGGAGGCGTTCCCGCGCGTGGATGAGCGCATGAGCAAGGCGGCCGAGGACAAGGTCAACACCACGATCGGCCGGTATGAAAACCGATCGATCACCGTGAAAAACAAGCACTACACGATGGCGCACGGTTACTACGCGATGCTGCCGGTGTGGCTTTTCACCTATAAGTATAAGGATAAGGATTATACTTTCATGGTGAACGGGCAGACCGGAAAGGTTGTCGGAGAACCACCCGTATCCAAGCTGAAGGTGCTGCTGCAGGGCGGCATTCTTGCCGCGATCCTCTGGATCATAGGGATGGGAGTGATGATACTATGAAACATAAAAGTACATCACTTGCACTGCGGCTGTTCTTGCTGATGATGTGCCTCCTCTTCCTGGTGCCCTATACGGTGCTGGCGGATGAGGAAAGTGAATCAACTTCGGAGACCTCTCAGGAGGAATCCGCAGACGAGATCTCCCAGGAGGAATCCGCAGACGAGATCTCTCAGGAGGAAACTTCAGAAGAGAGCTCGCAGGCAGTCGTTACCGATCCGTCTCAGGGCGGTGTGCGCGTTGAAGGACAGTTCGTCTACGACTTTGCGGAGCTTCTTGAAAACGAGGAAGCGCTTGAAGCAGAGATCGCGGAGCTCCGGGAGCGCTGGACGATCGATGTTGTGATCGTGACGACCGATGATGCTCACGGCAAGTCTTCGATGGAATACGCCGACGATTTCTTTGACTATAACGGGTTCGGCTACGATAAGCCGATGGGCGACGGCGTGCTGTTCTTGATCGACATGGACAACCGCCAGATCTGGATCTCGACCTGCGGCAAGGCGATCATCTATTTCACGGACTCCCGTATCGATGAAGCGCTCGATGATATCATCGAATACATGTACGATTCAAACTACGATGGCGCAGCCGATGATTTCCTCTGGTACGCAAACGATTTCATGGGCCGGCTGCCCGGAGATTATGACCCGTACAAGGAGACTCAGACACCGCCGGTTGAGCGAGAGGAAGGCCGCTATGTCTATGATCTGGCGGGATTCCTCGGGAATGATGCGGTTCTGGAGACACTGCTGAAGAACATCAACGATCACTACCCGGAAGACGTAGTGATCCTGACGGTGGATGATACCAGAGGGCTTGCGTTGTATTCCTACCTGGAGGACTTCTTCATTTTCAACCACTTTGGGACGAATGATTCCGGTATCGTTCTCGCGATCAACGCGGACGGCTACTATGAGATTCAGGCGTTCGGAACGGCGGAGGAGCGGATCCTGACGTATGAGCGGCGAAATATGCTCGCCGAGGTTTTCGAGAAGGCGTGCGACAAAGAAGGGGTCGAAGCGGGCTGCGTTGAGTTCGTGAACCGCCTGAGCCGCTGCTTTGAGAAGCCGTACCGCGGAGGCATTGATCCGCTGACGATCCTCTATCGGATCAAGACAGTGATCGCTGAGCGCGGACTGACGGGACTCGTTGTTGCGGTGATGGTCTCGGCCGTTGTCACGTTCATTCGCGTTGTATCCGGCAAACCGAAAAAGGTGGATGCCTCGCAGTATCTGAATGAGACCGGCGGCTATGCGATCCCCTTGGTTGAGGATCAGTTCCTCGGTGAATATACGACAAGAACCTATTCACCGGTTTCCGAGAGCTCTTCCGGCGGTTCTTCCGGCGGCGGGGGCGGCGGAGGCGGAAGCTCTACGCACAGCTCTTCGTCGGGAACGACGCACGGCGGCGGCGGACGAAGTTTCTAACCCAGTGAACAAAAAGATTTATATACAAATTCAAGGAGGGAAGAGAAATGTCGATCAAAACAGACATTTTGATTATCGGCGGCGGCATTACGGGATGTGCCATTGCCCGCGAACTGTCTAAGTTTGCGGGGAAAACGATGCTGCTCGAAGCCAGAGAAGATCTGGCAAGGGGGGCATCCGGCGCGAACTCTGGCATCGTTCATGCAGGATACGATCCTGTGCCGGGCAGTCTGATGGCCAAGTACAACGTGAAAGGCTGTGCGATGTACCCGGAGCTGGCGGAAAAGCTTCATTTTCCGTACAAGAACATCGGATCCTACGTGCTGGCGTTCTCTGAGGCTGAAATGAAGACCGTTCAGGCACTCTATGACAGAGGCATTGAAAACGGAGTTCCGGACATGGAGATCATCTCCGGCGATGAGGCAAGAAAGGGCGATCCGAACCTGAGCGAGGAGGTCGTTGGGGCTCTGTACGCGAAGACGGCCGGTATCGTTTCTCCTTACGAGGCAACCATCGCTTTCGCTGAAAACGCAGCGGACAACGGCGTTGAGTTCAAGCTTGCGGAGAGAGTTGAGGCGATCTGCAAGACCGAAACCGGATTTAAGGTTGTCACCGATAAAAATGAATATGAAGCGGCCTGCGTTATCAATGCAGCCGGACGTGAAGCCGGAAAGATCAGCGAGATGGCCGGCGCCGAGACGATCGAAGTGATCGAGCGCAAGGGTGAATATACCCTTTATGACCGCAACCTCGGCGGATTCGTCAGCAAGGTCATGTTCCAGTGCCCGAACGAAGACGGCAAGGGTATCCTCGTTTCTCCGACGGCTGAGGGCAACCTGCTCCTTGG
>ONYR01000289.1 GCA_900322165.1 uncultured Eubacteriales bacterium | reverse complement strand
GCTGCACCGTTCTGCGTAAGGGTAAGTACATCGGTACCGTCAATATCGCAGACACCACGCCCGAAGGCCTTTCGGCCATGATGGTCGGCCGCAACGTCAATTTCCACGTTGCCAAGACTCCCGCCAACCCGGGTGAGGTCATTCTCGATGTCGAGCACATGACCGTTGCCTCCAAGCGCCACGCCAACAACGCGGTCAAGGATGTTTCCTTCAAGGTTCGCGCCGGTGAGATCGTCTGTATTGCCGGTATCGACGGAAACGGTCAGACCGAGCTTGCCTACGGCATTTCCGGCCTTGAGCCGTTAAAGAGCGGCAAGATCCTGTTCGACGGCGAGGACATCACCCACGCCTCCATCCGTAAACGCAGCACCAAGGGTATCAGCCATATTCCGGAGGATCGTCATAAGCATGGTCTGGTTCTGGATTATTCGCTCGAAGACAACCTGGTACTCCAGCGTTATTTCGAGTCACAGTTTGTCACCCCGATCGGTTTCCTGAAGCGTGATGAGATCCGTTCTTACTCCGAGAAGCTCATCGACACGTACGATATCCGTTCCGGTCAGGGCCCGGTCACCGCAGCCCGTTCGATGTCCGGCGGTAACCAGCAGAAAGCCATCATCGGCCGTGAGATCGACAAGGATCCGGATCTTCTGATCGCGGTACAGCCTACCCGAGGACTCGACGTCGGTGCGATTGAATCCGTCCACCGTCAGCTCGTGGATCTTCGCGACAAAGGCAAAGCTATCCTGCTGATCTCCCTTGAGCTTGATGAGGTCATGGATGTTTCCGACCGTATCCTTGTTATGTATGAAGGCGAGATCGTCGGTGAGCTTGATCCGAAGAAAACGACCGTGGAAGAACTCGGTCTGTACATGGCCGGCGCAAAAAAAGATGAGGTGGAGGTATCATGAGCGAGGTAAAGAAAAAGAATAAAACTCCCCTGCTGCAGAATGAAGGCGTCCAGTCTCTTCTGGCCTCTCTCCTCTGCATCCTCGTGGGTCTTCTCATCGGTTTTATCGTTCTGCTGTTTATCAATCCGAAGGGCGCGGGCAGCGCGATTGTCGCTGTTATCAAAAACTTCCTGAACTACTCCAGAGCTTCCCTTCAGATCAAAAACCTTGGCAATACGCTGGTTAAGACCGCTCCGCTGCTGATGTGCTCGCTTTCCGTCCTCTTCTGCTACAAGGTCGGTCTGTTCAACATCGGCGCGGCCGGTCAGTATGTTGTCGGCGCCTGCATCAGCATTTACGCAGCGCTTGCCTGGGGTCTTCCCTGGTGGCTCTGCCTGATCCTCGCGATTTTGGTCGGCTTCCTCTATGGCGCGATTGTGGGTGTGCTCAAGGCTTACCTTAATGTAAACGAAGTTATCTCCGGCATCATGCTGAACTGGATCGGTCTTTACACGACCAACATGATTCTGACCAATGTTAAGGAGACAACCAGCCCGTATACCCTCCATATCCGCGATTATTCCATGCAGTCGGTATTGCCGAATATCGGCCTGTCCAAGCTCTTCGCTGGCAATGAATATGTTTCCATCGCCATCCCGCTTGCGATTGTGATTACAGTCGTTCTTAAGATCGTGCTTGATCAGACCCGTTTCGGTTATGAGCTGAAAGCGACCGGTTTCAACAAGAATGCCGCGAAATACGCCGGTATGGCTGAAAAGCGCAATATCATTCTGACGCTGGCCATCGGCGGCGCGTTGGCGGCTCTTGGCGGCGCGTTCCTGTATCTTACCGATTATGAGCTGTGGGAATGCACCTCCTCTTCTGTTCCCGGCATGGGCTTCAACGGAATCGCAGCTGCCTTCCTCGGTGGTCTGAACCCGATCGGAACCATCTTCTCGTCCTACTTCATTCAGCACATCACTTCCGGCGGTGCGTTCGTTGACAAAACGATGTACTCGTCTCAGATTTCCGATCTGATCTCCGCAGTAATCATTTACCTTTGCGGTTTTGTCGGATTCCTGAAACTTGTCATGAAACAGATCAGCGCCAAGAAGTCACCGGCGGATCCGAACGCCAAAGATCCTTCCCGCAACGATCCCATTGCTCCTGCTGAAGACAAAACGAAAGGAGGAAACGAATAATGTTGCTGCTGTTACAGTATACGCTGATCTTCTCCTCCGTTCTGATGCTGGTCGCTCTCGGCGGCTGCTACTCGGAGCATTCCGGCGTCATCAACCTCGGACTTGAGGGAATCATGGTTATCGGTGCGCTTGGCGGTGCGCTGATGATGCGCTTCCTTCCGGCGAACCTTCCCGGAATTCTTACCATTCTCCTGACACTCGTCGGCGCGGTGTTCTTCGGCGTTCTTTACGCCTCCCTGCTCGCGGTGGCTTGCATCAACTTTAAAGCAGATCAGACCATTGTCGGTACCGCGCTGAACATTCTCGGTACCGCTCTCGCGACCGTTCTGGTGAAGGCGATCAACATGTCGATCAACCCGGACGATGTATCCTCCACCATGCAGTACGGCGCTGCCAAGCAGAAGTTTATCGCGTACTTTGGCAATTTCCAGTTTAACTGGTTCATGGTCATCGCGGTTATCGCCCT
>ONYR01000294.1 GCA_900322165.1 uncultured Eubacteriales bacterium | reverse complement strand
GCTGCTCGATTCCGTCAAAGACCAGGTACAGCACGAAATGGCCGTGATCCTGAAGGAAAGCGAAGCCAAGATGAAGGACGAAGCCAACAACACGGCTCGTGAGATCATTACCACCGCCATTCAGCGCTGCGCTGCGGACCATGTTGCCGAGACAACGGTTTCGGTCGTTCCGCTGCCGAGCGATGAAATGAAGGGACGCATCATCGGACGTGAAGGCCGCAATATCCGTGCGCTTGAAACCGCTACCGGAATCGACCTTATCATCGATGATACGCCTGAAGCGGTCATTCTTTCCGGCTTTGATCCGATCCGTCGCGAAATCGCGCGGATCGCGCTTGAGAAGCTCATCGTTGACGGCCGTATTCATCCGGCCCGCATCGAGGAGATGGTCGGCAAGGCGACAAAAGAGGTCGAGAACAAGATCCGCGAAGAAGGCGAAGCAGCGACCTTTGAGACGAACGTGCACGGTCTGAATCCGGAGATCATTAAGCTTCTCGGACGTCTTCACTATCGTACGAGCTACGGTCAGAACGTTCTGAAGCACTCGATCGAGGTTTCTCACCTGACCGGTCTGATGGCCGCCGAACTCGGACTCGATGTCCGCGTGGCAAAGCGCGCCGGTCTGCTTCATGATATCGGTAAAGCCGTTGACCATGAAATGGAAGGCTCTCATGTCCAGCTCGGTGTTCAGATCCTGAAGAAGTATAAGGAATCTCCGCTTGTCATCAACGCAGTGGAAGCGCATCACGGTGATGTGGAGCCTGAGAGTCTGATTGCCATTCTCGTTCAGGCTGCCGACTCGATCTCGGCTGCTCGTCCCGGTGCCCGCCGCGAGACCCTCGAAAACTACATTTCGAGACTCGACAAGCTTGAGAGCATCGCGAATGACTTCGAAGGCGTCAGCAAGAGCTACGCGATTCAGGCAGGCCGTGAGGTTCGTATGGTCGTTGTACCGGAGCAGGTCAACGATGACCAGATGAAGATCCTTGCCCGCGATGTGGCAAAGCGTATTGAGCAGGAGATGGATTATCCGGGTCAGATCAAGATCAACGTGATCCGTGAGACCCGTGTCGTTGACTACGCAAAGTAAGACTTCGAAAAGGAGGCTCATCGCTTGGATAACCAGATCATTAAAGTGTCGGCTCACTCGAGCGCGAGCGCGTCGGCCGGTGCCATTGCGGCGCTGATCCGTGAAAAGGGTGAAGCTGAGGTCCGCGTGGTCGGTGCAGGAGCGCTGAATCAGGCGGTGAAGGCTGCGATCCTCGCGAGAGGATACCTTGCCCCGGAGGGGATCGAGATCGTGATCGTGCCGTCTTTCGCTTCGACGACGATCAACGGCGATGAGCGCACGGCGATTCGTCTCGAGATTCAAACAAGATAACCATAAACGGACTTTCCGTTCTTTAAGAAAAAAGAATGGAAAGTCCGTTTTATTTTGCCCGGAAACGTGGTAAGATATTATACTGTAATATTATGTGTTAAAGGAGATATGCGGATATGCATGATCGTTTTGAATCACCTTTCGGCAGCCGGTACGCAAGCCCCGAGATGCAGTATCTTTTCTCGGAGGAAAAGAAGTTCAGAACCTGGCGCAAGCTTTGGATCGCCCTGGCAGAGTCCGAGCAGGAGCTTGGGCTCGACATTTCGGATGAAGCGATTCAGCAGATGAAGGCCTATGCCGAAGATATCAACTATGACGTTGCCAAAGCGCGTGAAAAAGTGGTTCGCCATGATGTCATGAGCCATGTCTATGCTTACGGCATGCAGGCTGAAGCTGCGAAGCCGATCATTCACCTCGGCGCAACGAGCTGCTATGTCGGGGACAATACTGACCTGATGATCATGTACGAAGCGCTGGAACTGATCCGCGTCAAGCTTGTCAATGTGATGGCCAATCTCGCTCATTTTGCGCGGGAATACAAGAATATGCCGACGCTCGGCTTCACCCATTATCAGCCGGCTCAGCTCACGACCGTCGGAAAACGTGCCTGCTTGTGGCTGCAGGAGCTCTGGATGGACTATGAACAGCTCGAAGAGGTCCTTGCCAAGAAGCGTCTTCGCGGAGCGAAGGGCACGACCGGTACACAGGCTTCCTTCATGGAGCTTTTCGATCAGGATGAGGAAAAGGTCAAGCGTCTCGATAAGATGATCGCGGAAAAGATGGGCTATGCCGATACCTACCCGGTCACGGGCCAGACCTATCCGCGTAAGTTTGACACGATCTGCCTGAACGTGCTGGGATTGATCGCACAGTCCTGCTATAAATTTGCGGGAGATCTTCGCCTGCTGCAGAACCTTAAGGAGATGGAAGAGCCCTTCGAGAAGAGCCAGATCGGTTCCTCTGCGATGGCTTACAAGCGCAATCCGATGCGCTCGGAGCGTATCTGCTCGCTGGCCCGCTATGTCATGATCAACGAGCTGGATCCGGCGATGACGGCTTCGGTCCAGTGGTTTGAGCGTACGCTCGATGACTC
>ONYR01000034.1 GCA_900322165.1 uncultured Eubacteriales bacterium | reverse complement strand
TTGTCTTCTGGGACGGAGGTTGGGCTAGGGGGTCATCTCTCTGGGAAGAATCGGCTGAATGAGATGAGTGATTTGGGTAATTTGGGTGACTGAGTCATCTCGCTGAGGAAAATGTCGGAGTGAGATGACTGATCCGGGTAATCTCGGTGAAAGAGTCATCTCACTGAGGAAAATGCCTGAATGAGATGACTGGCTTGGGGCGCTGAATCATCTCACTGAGAAAAATGCCTGTATGAGATGAATTGTCTGGGTTGCTGAGTCATCTCCACAGAAAAAATGCCTGAAAAAGATGACGGATTCGAGCGATTTGGGAAAAAGAGTCATCTCCCCGAGGAAAATGCCCGAATGAGATGACTGACCCGGGCTACTGAGTCATCTCAACAGAAAAAATGCCCGTATGAGATGATTGGCTTGGGTAATGATTACCTCGTAAATTACGAGTTCGCATAGCCTAAAACACCCAGTAAAAATCTTTTAGGTTACTTTTCTCTTTCCTCCGTCCCCGCTGCACGCCCCACCAAAGAAATCAAAGGCCGCACACCTTCCGTCACAGAAGAAAATGAAACCCCACAGACCCTCTCGACGAAGCATGAGGAGCGAGGAGAGAGGGTCTGTGGGGTTTATTTCCTCGTGAACTTACACAAAGTGCTGAATCAGTATCTCAAGGCCGATCCCGACTAGGATCAGGCCGCCGACAAGGACGGCTTTGCTGGCGAGTTTGGTGCCGAAGCGCTTGCCGATCGCGATTCCGACGAAGGAGATCGCCCAGGTCACCAAACCGATGATCACGGCCTCGAGCAGTGCCATCGGGAAAGTTACGTCCGCGATCGTGAAGCCGACCGAGAGCGCATCGATCGAGGTTGCGATGCCCTGAATCAGGAGAAGTTTCAAGGTTAACACCCGGCTTCCCGTCTGCGCCGCATCGTAACTCTCCGCGGTCTCTGCATCTTTCGCCGCATCGGTGCTCTCCGCGGGCTCTGCATTTTTCGCCTCATCAGAGCTCACGGCACTCTCCACGGCATCTGCATGCTCCGTCTTACCGGCGCTTTCTTTGCGTTTCTTTTCAGCTTGGATGTCGCGGATGCCTTCTGCGATCATTTTGCCGCCGATGTAGCTGAGCAGGATCAGTGCGATAAACGGCGTGATTCCAAAGAGCAAGGTAAAATGCTCGGCTACCGTGTGTACGAGGAGGTAACCGATCAGGGGCATCAGGCATTGGAAAATGCCGTAAACACCGGAGACAAGGAGCATTTTGCCGGTTTTCATGCGGCTTTCCGTGAGTCCGTTGGAAAGTGAGACCGAAAACGCGTCCATCGCAAGCCCGGCTCCCATCAGAGCGCTGTTCACCAGGAACAAAAAGTTGATATTCATTATTTCTGTTTCTTTACCTTCTTGTTTATCAACAGCCGGCGACGTTTGTCACCGATTTTTTCTGTATTCGGCAACGCTTATCCCCTGCCGGCCCGCTTCTGTGCGGGCATAAAAAAAGCCAGGCAAGGCTTTGCCCGGCTCTCATCGGTTAATTCATCAGGACGCTTGTCATGGCCCCCATGGCTTCCGCCTCGTCTTCCCCTTCACAGGTCAGTCTGACAACGTCTCCGTCCATCAAGGTGAGATACGTCATACCCATGATGCTCTTGGCATTGGCTCTCTTCTCGCCTAACTCAATGTAGATGAGGCTCTTGTACCGAGCAGCCTGCTGAACAACGCGTGTCGCAAGCCCGAACTCATGATCATCGGTGTGGCTGACTTTTACAGTAATGTCTTGCATACGTTCTACGGCTCCTTTTAATGTTGCTCCCGCAGTTGCTTTGCGATCTCGGACAAACGGCGCAGGCGGTGATTGACACCGGACTTGCTGACAGGTGGATCCACCATCTTTCCCAGATCTTTCAGCGGGGTGTTTTCGTTTTCGAGTCGGACCATGGCCATCTCCTTGAGTTCCGGAGTCAGCATAGCCATGCCGCCGTGATCCATCAGGTAGCGGATATCGCTGACCTGTTTGACGGACGCATTCACGGTTTTGTTGAGGTTCGCCGTCTCGCAGTTGACCTGACGGTTTACCTTGTTTCTAACATCCTTGATGATACGTACGTTTTCGAGCTCCATCAGCGCGAGGTGCGCTTTCATTACGGAGAGCAGATCGACGATCTGTTCACCGTCTTTGAGATAAAGAACCGAAACGCTCTTGCCTTTCGGCCTCTTTCGTTCGATAATGCGCGAATCGATCTCATAGCCCTTAAGAAAGCTTTGCAGCCGCTCGGCCATGAAACGGTCCTCGCTTAAGATTTCGGTATGATAGTTTTTTGTCGGATCATTGATCGACCCGCCGGAGAGAAACGCACCGCGGATGTACGCCTGTCGGCAGCACGAACGCTCCAGCAGCTTATCCGGCATGTAGGAAAGGAGCCTCTCACCCTCCCCCACGCTCTCGATCATGCCAAGCGCGTTCAGGACGCGCCTTGCTTCAACCGGATCCTTCAGTGTCACCGAATACTGTTTCGCCTTGCTTCCACCGCGCCCCTTTCGAAAACAGACACGAGCGTGGATCCCGAAGACTTCGGACAAGATCCGGTCCGCCTTCTCTGAAACGAAGTGGCTTTCACTGTGGATCGTGATGCCGCAAGGCTCAAGAGTCACCTTCGCGGACATCGAGATGATCGCGGAAAGCTCCGCCAGACGGCAATGCCTGGCTTTGCTCATATGGTCGGTCAATTCCTGTTTAACATTGGAAGAAAACGACATGACGCTTCCTCCTTACCGAAGCACATCCAGTCCTCCGGGCGCCAGATAGCGAACCTCCGGCTCCAGCTCAACCCCGGATGTCTCCTTCACCTTTACCATGATCTGATGGATCAGCTCCACCACCTCGCGGCAGTTTGCCTCGCCGGTATTGATGACAAATCCGGCATGCTTCTCGCTGACCTTTGCACCGCCGACCGCATAGCCTTTGAGTCCGGCCTGCTCGATCAAGGCGCCGGCGAAATGGCCTTCCGGCCGCTTAAAGGTGCTGCCGCTGCTGTACTCATCGAGTGGCTGCTTTTCGCGACGCTTGCGCGCAAGCTCTTTCATGCGGGCTTTGATCGCCTCGGGATCATCCTTGGTAAGCTGAAGTTCCGCTTCCAGAACGACCCAGGTCTTTTTCTGAAGAATGCTGTAGCGATAGCCAAACTGCATCTCTTCGTTCGAAAGCTCGATGACCTGACCGGTCATGTCAAGCACGCGGACCTTGGTGACGATATCTTTCATCTCGCCGCCGTAAGCGCCGGCATTCATGTAGATCCCGCCGCCAAGCGTTCCGGGGATTCCGGAGGCAAATTCCATTCCGGCAAACCCTTTGGCGCCTGCCCATCTCGCGATCGAAGTCAGCGTTGCGCCTGCCTGAGCGATCAAGGTATTGCCTTCCATTCGGAGGTTCTGAAGGTTCTCGGCGATCCTTACGACGACCCCGTCGTATCCGATGTCCGAAGCGAGCACGTTGCTGCCCCGTCCGAGAACGACCCACGGAACGTCCTCTTCGATCAGGCGCCCGATCACCTTCTTGGTTTCTTCCAATCCGTAAGGCGTTACCACCACGTCCGCCGGACCGCCGACATGCATCGTTGTCATGCCGCTCAGCGGGACTGCTGTCTGCACCTGTTCCGGTGTTGTCAGATCACTCAGCAGCCGAACGATCTCGTCTTCCCGCATCATAATAGCTGCCTCTTTCCGGTTAAAAAACCTTTTTTCTTTTTCAGCCGCAATAGTATGAACATGCTTTGCAGCGATCTGTTTTTCAATACAGTTCACCTAATATTCATCATTATACTGGATACGTTCATAAAACTCAATGAACGAAAAATTAATAATCTGATTTTCGGCCCCCTTAAAATCGTCGAAATGACTAAAAAACCGCTAACCATCGCAACGCCGCGCGCCCCCTCCAAAAGACATTTTAAACTTGATATTTACCTTGCCTTTGATATAATAAAAGTGTTTCAAAATCCTATTTCAAAGAGCGAGGTGTTTGCTTTGAAAGCTATTATCAACGGTAAAATCATTCTCAAAGACAGAATCGTTGAAAATGCGGCGCTTCTGTTTACCAACGTCATTGAAGGCATTGTTCCCGTGGATCAGATCCCCGAGAACGCAGAGAAGATCGATGCCAAGGGCGGCTATGTCTCCCCCGGTCTCATCGATCTCCACATTCACGGCTACTTAGGCAAGGATGTCTGCGACGGTGAAGAGGAAAGCATCCGCACCATCGCCAAGGGACTTCTCGGCAACGGCGTGACCGGCTTCCTGCCCACGACGATGACCGTCGACATGGCTGTCATCCGCAAGGCGATCGAGGTCTGCCGTGATCTGAAAGAAGAAAGCAAGGACTGGGACGGAACGCAGATCCTCGGTGTTCACGCAGAAGGTCCGTTCATCAGCGAGTCCAAGAAGGGTGCGCAGGATGCCAAGTACATTCTGAAGCCGGATGCCAAGTTTGTTAAGGAATACGCTGACATCATCAAGATCATCACCCTGGCTCCCGAAGAGGATAAGGATTTCGAGGCCATCAAGGAAATCCGCCGCGATACCGATGTCGTGATCTCCATGGGCCATACCAATGCGAATTACGAGATTGCCCGAAAGAGTACCGAAGTCGGTGTCCGCCACGCGACGCACCTGTTCAACGCGATGACCGGTATCGTTCACCGTTCACCCGGCGTTGTCACCGCGGCTCTGATGAGTGATATTTCCACCGAGCTGATCGTTGACAAGTTCCATGTCAGCCCGCATCTCTATGATATGATCTACAAGCTCAAGGGCCGCAAGCTCGTCTTCATTACGGACTGCCTGCCGGCCGGCGGTTTCCCGATCGGCGAATACACCCTCGGCGGTGCCAAGATCATCTACGACGGCGTCATCTGCCGCCTGGCAGACGGTACCATC
>ONYR01000041.1 GCA_900322165.1 uncultured Eubacteriales bacterium | reverse complement strand
TCAGGGTGAAGCTTGCTTCGTACGTCGTTTCCTCCCCGGAGGAAGACGTTACGGTAACAAAGCCGGTAAATGTGTCGCCGGTCTTGATATCGCCGCCCTGCGCGTCAAAGGTAAAGACGTAGGTTCCGTCCGTCTCGGCGGTAAGGGTCTGCGTGATCGTGAAGTCCATATCCTGGGAACTCCAGAAATGCAGCGCCATTTCACCGTCAGAGGCATCCGCAGCCTTTTGCTGGTAGTCGACCGGCGAACCGCCCGCAGCCACCTCAACATGCCAGTCACCGCTCTCGCCCTCTTCAAGCGACGGGTTCTTCAGCAGGTTTTCATAAGCATAGACGATGGTGCAGGTCACCTCGCCCATCTCGCCCTCGACCTCATCAAGCTGTCCGTGGACCTCGTAGGTTCCCGGAACGGAGGGATCGATCACCTTGAGCGTCTCCTCATCCCAGGTCACCGAGGCCGGTCCGTTCATCGTACGGTCATTGTAGCGCACCTCGACCGTCTCCGGCATCACAAGTGCGTCCCCGACAAGGAAATGGACTTCCGGTGAAACACAGCTCACCATCTCAAGCTCCGCGCTGCTGCCAAAGTGCAGATAGCGGTAGGTATAGAGCGAAGGCAGCGCCTTCCCTTCAAAATCGAACCAGGCCTGATTATCCCAGCTCGATCCGCCGTAGTAACGGCCCGCATCCTTCGGATCATATCCGGCCGCATATTCGCTTGCCCATCCGGAGCCGTAGTCCCGCCAGGCCTTCTGATTGGCTTCAAGCGCAGCGCCCGCTCCATTCATGCCCGGCTTATAGTAATTGACCGGGATCCAGGCAGGCTCCCAGTAGAACACTCCGATACCGCCGGCCTTGACCGTTGTCTCACAGACATCATGAACCAGATCCGCCTGTCCCTGAGGTGTCAGCGCGTACCCGTCAACCGCATCCGAGGCATCGAGCGAATTGCCGCTTCCGTCTCCGTCCGCCCCGGTAAACATGTACGAGGTTTCCACGACGCAGACATCCTTGCCGTACTGCGTGCGGATGGTCTCCATCAGAGTCTGCAGGTTCTCCAAAGAACCGTGCCAGTACATGTAATAGGACAGACCGAACACATCGTAATCCACGCCTGCCTTCGAAAGCGCTTCGGCTTTGCGAAGCACACCCGACGGATCGTCCGCGTTGGTATAGTGCACCGCGATCTTGATGTCGCGTCCGTAATCAGCTGCTACGCTGCGCACCGCACCGGAAGCCGCGGAGAGGAGCGTCAGAACGTTTTCTTCCTTCGTCTCTCCGGCCATTCCGTTGTTGATCTCGTTGCCGATCTGGACCATGCCGACGTCGGCTCCCGCGTTCAGAATCTGCTTCAGCGCTTTTTCCGTGTAGGATTCGATTGCGGACACCTTCGCGTCCAGCTTCATGTTCTCCCACTTTTTCGGAGCCATCTGCTTGTTCGGGTCGGCCCAGAAATCGGAATAATGGAAATCCACCAAAAGCTTCATTCCGTACTCTGCCGCGCGCCGTCCGATCTCGGCCGCGCGCTTCGCATCGACGTTGCCGCCGCCGTAGCCGTGACCCTTTGAATCGAACGGATCATTCCAGACACGCACGCGGATCCAGTTGACGCCGCCCTCCGCGAGCAGCTCAAACAGGTCCTTTTCGTTGCCGTCCGCGTCATAGTATTTCACCCCGCTCTCCTCCTCGGA
Source organism: uncultured Eubacteriales bacterium (assembly GCA_900322165.1). GTDB lineage: Bacteria > Bacillota > Clostridia > Lachnospirales > Bianqueaceae > RUG760. The sequence goes on along the minus strand of ONYR01000041.1, from coordinate 5,859 downwards.
AAGCAGGCTCGAAATATCCGCGCCAAGCATGAACGAACCGTCAAGCCCTTCGATCGGCTCAACAAAAATGCCCGCGTTTTCTTCCCTTTCGGTCGAAACCGTGGCAACATAGATCTGCTCCGCGACTTCACCCTTCTTCCCGCTTCCGCACCCGGTAAGCAGCGAAAGGACAAGTGCCGCAAGCAGTGTCAGACTCAGGACCCTCTTTAGCGATTGGTTGAACCGTGTATTCAAGCAAGCTTCCAAACGTACTCTGATTCTGTTACTCATAATTTCCATCCGCAAACCTGCGATCAGCAGGTTTTTTATTGTTATGGTTTGAGGAGCCCCTTGACTAAGGAGCTCCCGATTACATTCATTACATTACTTATGCTTTGGTATGGGCGTCAAACCAGTTCGTGATCTCCTGGAGACGGCGCATACGATGCTTCGGCTTGCCGGAGCGGGACAGTTCATGGTTCTCCCCATGGAAGATGCACATTCTTGTCTCAACACCGCGGCTTGCGATCGCCTGCATCATCTGCATGCCTTCCGGCAGCGGGCAGCGATAGTCTTCATCGCTGTGGATGAACAGGGTCGGAGTCTTGACCTGATCCGCGTATTTCAGCGGAGAATGCGCCCAGAGCTGCTCGGTATTGGCCTCTCCGTACATGCCCTTGGCTCCGCACTGATCCGGTGCAAAGTACTCACCGATATCCGCGATAAATCCAAACGAGATCCAGTTCGAGATCGAGCGCTGGCTCGCCGCGGCGCAGAAGCGATCGGTGTGGCCGATGATCCAGTTGGTCATGAAGCCGCCGTAGCTGCCTCCGGTCTCGCAGACACGCTTTTGATCGATGTTCGGATAGGCCTTCAGCACCGCGTCCGTGAAGTCCATCAGGTTCTTGAAGTCACATCCGCCGTAGTCTCCGCGGATGTCCGCAAACGCATCGCCGCGGCCGTCCGAGCCCTTGATATTCGTAAAGAACACCACGTAGCCGCGGGCTGCCCAGAGCTGCATCTCGTGGAAGAACGTCTCGCCGTATGCGCAGCGCGGACCGCCGTGAACGTCGAGTACGGCCGGATAGGTCTTCTTCTCACTGAAACCATCCGGCAGCAGCACCCAGCCGCGCAGTTTGTAGCCCTCGGACTCGTAATCCAGACGGTTCGGCTTCGCGATATAACGGTCCTTAAGCGCCTCGTCGTTAAGGCAGGTCACTCGGTGGAAGTCACTGCCGTCGCGGTTCATCTCGAACACCTCGGCAACATGGTTCCAATCCTGATAGATCATCGCGATCTTGCTTTCACTTGCCGTTATCGAGCAAGCCATGCCCTCCTGCTCCCAAAGCGTTTTCTTCGCCAGGGTGCCATCCGCAGCTTCCGTCAGCTCGAACACGGCATTGTGCGCTTCGATCGTTGCCAGCGTCAGATAGCTCTTTCCGTCCGCCTTGTCTCCGCCGCCGCCCTCGGCCGTGTCGCCGATGACGCTTGAATACAGGGACACCTCCGGCACATAGACCTTGGTCAGTTTATCCTTTTCGATCCGGACGATATCCGCGGTCTGGTTGAGGCCATAGGTCTTCATATCGCTGGCCTGACCGTACAGTTTCCCGTTCATAAAGAACAGTCCGCCGATCGAATGGTCTTCCTTGCGGTACAGTGTCTCGGTCTTTTTCGACGCGAGATCATACACATAGACCTTGTCGAACATCTTGGAGGTCTGACGGTTCACATTGCCCGTGTAATAGACCTTTCCCTCTTCGACGACCATGCTCGCAACAGAGAAATAAGGCTGCGTCAGGCGCTTGCAGACTGCCTTGCCTTTTTCTTCCTTCACAAGGAAAAGCGCAGACCTCCGGCCGTTGGTAAAGCCGGCTCCGTTGAACCAGTAAGGCACCTCGTCGACCACCTGATAATCGGCCTCTTCCTTCTTCGCTTCGAACTTTTTCTTTCGTTCGTCCTCGCTGTCAAGATAGGCGTCCGGATCCTTCGCATCGATCATGCCGACCGCGATGTACGCATCGCCGGCTTTTTTCAGCGTGCGAAGGCCAAACGGCAGATCCATCCACGGTCTCGCCTCGCCGCCCTTGACCGGCAGCTTAAACAGCTCGGTCACGCCCGGTTTCGGGTCCTGCGAGCTGCGGCGAAGGATGAGGGTCTCATCATCGTCCCACATCACCACCGAGGCATCGAGCGTGTAGGTCACCTGCTCGGCTTTTCCGTCCTTAGCCAGATACACGTCGGTATGATAGCAGTTCTTCTCAACATCCGCGCGGCTGACCTGAAATGCGAGCGTTTCTCCGTTCGGGCTGTACTGCATCCCGGAAGGGATCTTGTAGATCGCGATGTCTTCAAGCTGGATCGGTTTCAGATGTTCTTTCATAACGGCTTCCTTTCTTCGGCCCGGTAGAAAATCCGAATCACCGGTCCGATCTTTCGTCCTTCAAATCGTTTTTATCGTTTTTTGCCCTTGCCGCCGCGCTTGCTGAGGCGGATCAGGCCATCTTCCTTGACTTCTGTAATGCGGTCGCTCTCTTCGAGCTTCATGCCTATCGCGCCGCGGGCTCCCTTGCCCTGCTGCGGGATCTCGTCCTGCTGGAAGCGGATCGAATAGCCGCGCTCGGAAATCAGCATCAAGGTCTTCCCACTGTAAGGAAGCATCGCGGCTACCTTCGCGCCCTCAGCAAGCTTGGTTGAGTCAACACTCTTTCTCGAAACGTCAAATTCGCTGAGCGCCACACGCTTCACCAGACCGTCAGAGGAGACAAAAATAACCTCCTTGTCCGCCTTGCCGCTCTCGAGCAGCAGGATCGTGACGATCTGCTCGGTCTTGGAATCGTAGCCCGTGATGTTATCGAGCGGAATGCCCTTGTCTTTCGCTTTGCCGAACGGGATATCGCGCACCTTCAGGCTGTGGCAGCGTCCCTCCTCGGTAAAGATCAGCAGTTTCTTATCCGTCTCAGTCCGGAACATGTATTTGCTGCCCTCGAACTTGTCCGGATCCTTGTCAAACAGCGCCGCATCCACACACTTCACATAACCGAAGCGGTCGATCAGGACTTCGACCGGCAGGATCTCCTCCGGCTTCTCCTGGATCACGATCTCGTCCGCGTCCTCGATCAAGGTCTTGCGCGGGACCGCGTACTTTTCCTTCAGGCTGACAAGCTCGCTCTTGATGACCTTGGTCATCTCCGCATGGGAATCGAGGATCTTATTGTAGCGCTTGATGTCTTTCAGAATCGAATCGTAGTCCTTCTGAATGACGTCGAGCTCAAGACCGACAAGCCTTGCCAGTCTCAGATCGAGGATCGAATCGGCCTGCAGCTCGGTAAACTCCAGCATCTGGGCCTGTTTTTCCGCCTTCTTCGTGCGGAACCGGATCCCCTCGATATTACCGGTCATCAGGCACTCCTTCGCCTGCTTGACATATTGGCTGCCGCGGATGACCTCGACGATCGTATCGATCACATCGATCGCCTTCAACAGACCTTCGTCGATCTCGCGCTTCTTCTCCGCCTTCTTCAGCAGATTGCGGTGCTTGCGCGTTGAAAGCTCGTACTGGAAGTCCGCGTACTCCTCGAAGATGCCCTGCAGGCTCATGGTCTCCGGCTTGCCATTGCAGATGACCATGAAGTTGCAGCCGAACGTGTCTTCGAGCCTTGTCTTCTTGTACAGGATCGCTTTCACATTCTCGATGTCCGCACCCTTGCGCAGATCAAAGACGATCCGGATGCCCTCCTTCGAGGACTGGTTGGAGATATCGACAATGTCCGTCAGGACTTTGTCATCGATCAGGTCCGCGACGTTCTGCAGGAATTTCTGAATTCCTTCCCCGATCATGGTGTAGGGGATCTCCGTCACGACAAGCTTTTCGCGGCCGTTTTTATCTTTTTCGACTTCGACCTTGCCCCGGAGCTTCAAACGCCCGGTTCCGGTCTCATAAATATTCAGAAGATCGGACTTGTTCGCGACAATGCCTCCGGTCGGAAAATCCGGTCCGTGAAGGATATCCAAAAGGTCTGCGCTTGTCGCGTCCGGATGGTCAAGGGCGAAGATCGCGGTGTCGATAACTTCCCCAACGTTGTGGGTCGGAATCGAGGTCACCATACCGACCGCAATGCCCTCACTTCCGTTGATGAGCACGTTCGGAAGCTTGGCCGGAAGCACGGCCGGCTCCTCCTCCGACTGATCATAGTTCGGAATGAAATCGACAATGTTCTCCTTCAGATCCTTCAGGAAAACGTCCTCACTGAACTGGGTCAGGCGGCACTCAATGTAACGCGCGGCTGCGGCCGGATCGCCTTCGATCGAACCGAAGTTGCCGTGCCCGTCGACAAGCACCTGTCCCTCTTTGAAATCCTGCGCCATGATAACAAGCGCACCGCCGATCGAGGAATCACCGTGCGGGTGATATTTACCCATCGTATCGCCCACGACACGGGCTACCTTACGGTAGTCCTTGCTCGCGGTAAGACCCAGCTCGCCCATATCATACAGGATGCGGCGCTGAACCGGCTTTAAGCCATCTCGCACATCCGGGATCGCACGTCCCGTGGCAACGGACATCGAATAGTCGATATACGACTTCTGCATGACGTCCGAGTATTCCACGTCCACGATCTTTTCCTGGATCTCTTCCAGCGCCTCCTTCGTCTTGCGGCGGCGCTTTTTCTTTTCGGTTTCCTCCGCTTTCGGATCCTCAAAATCAGGATTGAAATCGGCATCGGAGAACATGACCTGCTCTCCGTCATCTCCTTTTTTTCTCGGCATTCGAAAACTCTCCCTTAAATATCAAGTTCCGCCATCTCGGCGTTGTCATAGATAAACTCTTTACGCTTCGTTACGTCCGAGCCCATCAAAAGCGAGGTCAGCTCGTTCGCGCGCGCCGCGTCATCGATCGAAACCCGCTTCAGAATGCGGTTTTTCGGGTCCATCGTTGTCTCCCAAAGCTGATCGGCGCTCATTTCGCCAAGACCCTTGTACCGCTGCAGCTTGAAGGTCCCGGGCTTATGCTTTTTCTCATATTTCGCCAGCGCTTCATCATCGTACAGATATTCGCTCTCGCCTCTCGACGGGGTTGCCTTGTAGAGCGGCGGCATCGCGAGGTACACATGCCCCTCCACGATCAGCTCCGGCATCATGCGGTAGAACAGTGTCATCGCAAGCGTGTCGATATGCGCGCCGTCGATATCGGCATCGGTCATAATAATGATCTTGTCATATTTCAGTTTGGAGATGTCAAAGTCGCTGCCGTAGCCCTCGCCGAATCCGCAGCCGAACGCATAGATCATCGTGCGGATCTCTTCGTTGGCCAGGATCTTGTCCATCGAGGCTTTCTCGACGTTCAGGATCTTACCCTTGACCGGCAGGATCGCCTGATATTCGCGGTTTCGAGCCATCTTCGCACTGCCGCCGGCGGAATCACCCTCGACAATGAAGATCTCACATTTCTTCGCGTCACGGGACTCACAGTTGGAGAGCTTTCCGTTGCTCTGGAACGAATACTTCTGCTTTGTCAGAAGGTTCGCCTTGCTCTTCTCCTCCGCCTTGCGGATCTTCGCAGCCTTTTCAGCGCTTCCGAGAATCGTTTTCAAGGTCTCGAGATTGCGGTCGAAGAACAGCACGAGCTGCTCCTGCGTCACTTTCGCGACGGCCTTCGCCGCGTCCTGATTATCGAGCTTGGTCTTTGTCTGGCCCTCAAAACGCGGGTCGGGATGCTTGATCGAAACGACCGCCGTCAGACCGGTTCGCACGTCCGGTCCGGAGAAGTTTTCATCCTTGTCCTTCAGCACGCCGATCATGCGGGCATACTGGTTCAGGACGGTCGTCAGCGCGGTCTTGAAACCGGTCAGATGCGAGCCGCCCTCGCTGTTGTAGATC
>ONYR01000081.1 GCA_900322165.1 uncultured Eubacteriales bacterium | reverse complement strand
GCTACGATCCATATCGAAGATATCAGCACATTCTCGCTTCCGTACGCGGAGCATATCTGGGATGAAGGCAAGGTCACCAAGCCCGCCACGGAGACGGAAGCAGGCGAGATGACATTTACCTGTACGGTCTGCGGTAAGACAAAAACGGAGCCGGTCTCCAGTCATATCAAGGTCCACTTTGAGACTAACGGTGGTTCTGCGATCGCGGATCTTTCGGTACCGGGCGGTACCAAGGCAGAGGCTCCCGCGGATCCGACGAAGGAAGGCTACACCTTCTCCGGCTGGTATGAGGATGCCGGATTTACGAAGCCTTTCGATTTCAATACCCCGATCCTCAGCGATGTGACATTGTACGCGAAGTGGTTCACCTACTCCATCAAGGGATTTGGCGAACTGACCTGGGCTGTGGGGAGTACCGATGGTCTGGAGGTTACGGTAAAGCGCAGCGAAGCGAACGAAACGGGCTTCAGTCACTTTACCGGGATCCTGCTTGACGGTGCCGCGCTCGCGCCGGAGGATTACACCGTGACGGAGGGCGAGACAGTCTTTACCGTCAAGGCAGAGAAACTGCAGACTTTGGAAGTCGGAGAGCATACGATCACGGTCAACTTCGACGATGGCAAGGCAGAAGCCGTGTTGAAGATCGAAGAAGCCGAGGTTGTGCAGCCGGCGAACACAGGCCGGATCATTCTTCTCTCCGCGATCGGGGTCGCGCTGGCCGGTGCGATTGCCGGACTGGTGCTGGTGATCCTGAAAAAACGCAAGGCGGAGAAGCCGAAAGAGAGCTGAGCAGCGTGATACAAACAGGAAGGAAATGACCATGAAAAAGAGTGTTGTAAGGTCAGCGCTTGTGATTTTATTGGTACTGACAATGGTGGGGACAAGTGCGTGCGGAAAGCTTCCGTTCGGCCCGCGGGGAGAAGCTTCCGGCAGCGAGACTTCCGCCGATAGTCAAAAAGATGAAATCAGTCAGAACGATTCGAGCCGGGAGACCAGCACGGAGACCGGCACCGAATCCGGCACCGAATCGACCGAGTCCGGGGGGAACGACTCCAGTGAAGAGACCAGCGTTGAGACCGGCACCGAATCGAGCACCGAATCCGGCACGGAGTCGACCGAGTTGAGCGGTAACGAATCCAGTGAAGAAAGCAGCGAATCTGGCGACACCGAGATCCAGATCACACTGACCGAGGCTAGTCAGATCGAATACGAAGTGTTTGATAACGGTATGGTGAGTCTGGAGATTCCGAAAGGATGGAAGGTAGATGCCCCTTACGTCGGTTTTGCCAGCTACACATTCAAGGTCTACGATCCGGACGATGCCAATTACATGTTCCTGTTCGGGCTGAAGCTGACCGGTTTTATGAAGACGGAAGAGGCGAGGGAAGCATTTGCTTCGATCTATCCGGATTCTCTCTTCGGAAGGCTGGCTGCCATTGATCCGATGACGACCGAAAAGTTTTTCTCCGTTTGGAATCAGAATGTACAGATCGTAAACGAAGAACAGCTTCGTTATCCGTATTTCCCGTTTCTGAACGATTTCACGGTCATAGAGAATCTGGGACAGCTGTCGATCGGCGGCGACATCCTCAGAGCCACCTTTGAGAATGACGAGGGAGAGCCGATGCAGGGTCTGTTTACGACTTCGCTATTCTCACCCGGATCCTATTACATGTACGGCTATGATATGATGCCGCTCTCGGCCTATCACAATATTCTGATGATGGCGCCTGACGCGGAGTTTAACAACTGGTCTTCCATCATGTCTCATTGCCTGGAAACGATCCAGTTCAGCCCTGCCTTTATGGAAGGCTTTTACCGGGAGGAAGAGAACATGGTCGCGCTCGTTCAGGCCAACGCGAAGATCTACGACGAGATCGCCGACATGATCATGGACTCCTGGAACCGGAGAAGCTATTCCTACGATATCATGAGTCAGAAACAGAGTGACGCGACGCTGGGCTATGAGCGAGTCTATAATACGGAGACCGGGGAGGTCTACCTGGCTTATCTTGGTTTCCTGGACGAGTACAGCGGAACCCTGTATCAAAGTGTTACGGATGAAATGTACATCTTAGCGATCACCGGGTACATCGGAAAGTAAGATTCGAGGGTTTTTAACTAAGAGGGGTTGTGAAAAAACGGTTTTTCGGTTTTTCACAACCCTCTTTATTGCTGCCATGAGTCTTCAAGTCCAGCCCCAAATCCACCCACCTCAAGCAATCCACACCTCGCCGCACCGCTTTTTTATAGTGATAGAAGATAGAGAAAAGAAAACTATTTCACATCTCCGCCTTTTTATGTTACGATGGGCAGGAAACGGAGGATGTAAGCAGATGAACCAACACTTTGACCTGATCTGCGTCGGCATGGCGCTTGTCGATTCGATTATCAAAGGCTTTGACCCGGAGCCGATCTCGGCATCGGGGTTTCGCGCCGCGTCCGGGACACTGAGTGTGGGCGGGGAAGCGGTCAACGAGGCGATG
>ONYR01000244.1 GCA_900322165.1 uncultured Eubacteriales bacterium | reverse complement strand
CCGGTTGTCTATCCCATGGAAGTCACGATCCGTCAGCGTTTCATCAAAGAGGGGTCGGAAGCGGATGTTTCCGATGAAGATTTCGATTATCTGTACATTCAAAATGACAGAGTCGATCTCGACGAGACCATCCTCTATGAAGTGCAGCTTGGCGTCCCAATGCGCGTCTTCTGCAGAGAAGACTGCAAAGGTTTATGTCCCATATGCGGCAAGGATTTAAACGAAGGTCCTTGCAACTGCCAGGAGGATGATTCGGATCCCCGCTGGGATGCGCTGAAGGATTTGTTTTCCGAATAATCAGTACGTTTGAAATCCAAAGAAGGAACAAGCGTCATCTTACAAATAGGAGGTGTCAACATGGGTGCAATCGGACCGAAACACAGAACTTCCAAGGCTCGTCGTGATAAGAGAAGAACCGCCAATTGGAAGCTGGCAGTTCCCAGCCTGGCAAAATGCAGCAAGTGTGGTGCGTTAATTATGCCTCACCGCGTATGCCCGAACTGTGGAACCTACAATAAGAGACAGGTCATCAACGTCGAAGAAGACTGATCTCACATAAGCGATGAATGCGGAAGCCGTTTTTACGGCTTCCGTTTTTTTATTTGCATTGGTATAATGAAATTAAGTTGATCGATTCAGATTTGACACAGGTTTTGTAACACGGAGGACGAGCCATGGCAGAAAAACGCGCACAGCATTCCATCTTAGAGGTTTTTGACCTTGAAAGCGGAACACGCAAAACGGTCGCTGAGTTTGATACAGTGATTGAAGCTCCGAACTGGACAAGGGACGGGAAACAGCTGATCTACAATGGTGATGGAAGCCTTTGGTATTTTGATCTGGAAACCGGAAAGTCCACCAGAATCGATACCTACGAGGCGACGACGGTCAATAATGATCATGTTCTGAGCTTTGATGGGTCGGAGATCGGTGTTTCGAGCGGCACGGGCGGAAGCTGGGCTTCGAAAATCTTCCGCTACAATCTCGAGACAGGTGAGATGCAGCCGATCGTCAAAAAGCCGCTCAGCTTTCTGCACGGATGGTCTGAGGACAAGAAGACCATGCTGTACATTGGCATTCGCATGCACGGGTTAAAGCACACCGTTCATGTTTACAGCGTTGATCTCTCAGCGGGGAAACTTCCCTATCCGGAGAAACAGCTTAGCTTCGAAGGAGCGAATGACGGAAGTGAATTTGCGCCTTCCGTGGAAGGAAAGCCTGACGTGATCTGGTACAATTCCACCGCCTCCGGCACGATGCAGATCTGGAGCATGAACGCAGATGGTTCCGAAAAGAAGCAGTGGACCTTTGATGATTCGCGCAATTCCTGGTTCCCGCATGTCTCTCCGGACGGAAAGAAGGTCGTTTATGTTTCTTACCGCGGAGAGGATCTGGCACCGCATGAGCATGTTCCGGACAAATGGGTTCAGATCCGCATGCTGGATCTGACGGAGGAGAATCCGAAGGAGCAGGTTCTGTTTGAAATGTTCGGCGGACAGGGAACGATGAACGTCAACAGCTGGGCACCGGACAGCCGTCAGTTTGCCTTTGTCAGTTACCGAAAATGACGGCTAATTATTTTATCAGATAAACCAGGCGAGGCCTTTATGTTTCCGATTACGATTTCATTGAATGAAGCTTCTGAAAAACCTTTGTACAGGCAGCTGTACGAAGAAATCGCAGAGGCGATCAACCGCGGTTTGCTTCAGAGCGGAGAAAAGCTTCCCTCAAAGCGTAACCTCTGCCGGTTGCTTCATGTTTCACACAGCACCGTTGAAAATGCCTACGGACTGTTAAAGGCGGAAGGCTATATCGAATCGATCCCGAAGAGCGGCTATGTCGTGGCAAGCCTGAGCTTATCGCCGGCTGCGCAGGAAAGTTCATCCGTCTCCAAAGATATCAAGAGTAAAACACAAGAGCCGAGTCCGCAGGTGAAGACCGATTTGTTCCCGATCGGAGCGATCGCGACGGAACAGTTTCCTTACAGCTCCTGGGCGAGGATCTATCGCGAGGTGATCTATCAGTCGCCCGAGCTGCTTGAAAAAGGAGATCCGCAGGGCGAATATGCACTGAGAAGAGAGCTGGCAGCGTACCTGGCAGAATACCGCGGGACGGTGTGTGACCCGAGGCAGATCGTCATCGGAGCCGGATTTGAATATCTTATGGAGCGCCTTTTGATGGTGCTTCGGAGCCTCGATCGTCGAGATCGTCCGATCGCTCTCGAGGATCCGGGCTATCCTGCGGCAGAGCGGATCGCGAGGGCGTTTCAGATTCCGATCGAATACATTCCGGTCGACAAGAGTGGAATGAAGATCGAAAAACTGGAGAACTCGACAGCCGGGATCGTCTTTGTTACCCCGTCGCATCAGTTTCCAACCGGAGCGACCATGCCGCTTTCGAGGCGCACAGCGCTTTTGAAATGGGCGAGAGAGAACGAGGCGTATGTCATTGAAGATGATTATGACAGTGACTTTCGCTATCAGTCCCGTCCGATTCGCTCCATGCAGGGAATCGATGATGCCTCGCATGTCATCTATCTTGGAACCTTCAACCGAACGATCGCACCGGCAGTCCGTGTCGCCTATATGATCCTGCCGGAACCGGTCCTCGAGGCTTATCAAACGATGTTTGCAAAGCAAGCGGTGACCGTTTCAAGGTTTGAGCAGGTCGCGCTGTCGAAACTGATGGCCTCCGGCATCTATGCCCGTCATATCCGCCGATCGTCGAATCTTTATAAAAAACGAGGTGAAGCGCTGAAGCAGGCCCTGTTAAAAGCGCTGCCGGAATGCTCGATCACAGGCGATGGGGCAGGCCTTCATTTTCTGCTTCATTTGCCGGATGTTTCAGAAAAAAAGCTAATCCAATGTGCAGAAAATGAACAGATGATCCTGCATCCGATGAGCGCGTACCAACACCATGGATCGAGTAGGGGATGTACACTGGTTATCGGGTTTGCAGGCCTCTCGGAAACACGCATGGAGGTATCGGTCAACTGCCTTCAGAATCTGATTCATAAGGCAAAATTAATTTGACAGAATTCGATAAATATAGTATCTTTGAAATGATGGATACCGCTTCACAAGAAAGTGGATTCAAAACAGAAGGAGGTATTGGAAATGGCAAAATATGTTTGCACCGTATGCGGTTATGTTTATGAGGGGGATTCTCTTCCTGAGGATTTCAAGTGCCCCGTTTGCAAGGCTCCCGCTAGCAAGTTCAAGAAGCAGGACAGTGAGAAGGTTTGGGCAGCGGAGCATGTTGTCGGTGTAGCTTCCGACGCTCCGGAAGATATCAAGAACGGCCTTCGCGACATGTTCAACGGCGAGTGCTCCGAAGTCGGTATGTACCTGGCTATGAGCCGCGTCGCGATCCGCGAGGGTTATCCGGAAGTCGGTGCTTTCTTTGAGAAGGCTGCCATGGAAGAAGCTTGGCATGCTGCTCATTTCGCAGAGCTGCTTGGCGAAGTCGTTACCGACAGCACCAAGAAGAATCTTGAGCTTCGTGCTGATGCAGAATACGGCGCAACCCAGGGACGTGCTGATCTTGCCAAGAAGGCAAAGGCGCTGAACCTCGATGCGATCCATGACATCGTTCACGAAATCGGCCGCGATGAAGCGAGACACGGCAAGGCATTTGAAGGTCTTCTTAAGAGGTACTTTGGCTGATTCATTAGCAGATCCTGTTCGCAGGATCTGTTAGAAATTGGTTTGGTGAGATTATATTATGGGAAGAGTACTTCACATCAGTTATAACGAATTTGGTCTGAAAGTCGGAAATATCACTTTTCTGATTGATGAACAAGTTGTTTGTAAGCTGAAAAATCACGAGTCTTTTGACGCGGAGATTTCGGAGTCTGAACACAAAGTGAACGTTAAAGTAGGCTTTTTACCCGTATTCAAAGGCACTGTGAGCGCCGGAACCAACAACTGGTATCTCAGCTACGAACAAAGCGGTACCAACGCACGCAATGCGGGCATAGGAAAATTCATACTATACGAAAGCAAGCCTTTCTATGGTAAATCTCTTTAAAATCAAT
>ONYR01000065.1 GCA_900322165.1 uncultured Eubacteriales bacterium | reverse complement strand
TCATCCATAACGAGAAAAGCCGCGTCCTTATAGAGGGCTCTGGCAATGGCGATTTTCTGTGATTCGCCGCCCGAGAGGCGGATGCCGTTTTCGTCGAATTCCGTTCCGATATAGGTGTGGATGCCCTTGTCCATCGAGGCGGCGCGGTCGGAGAAGGCGACCTTCTCCAGCACGTCCGTTACCTTTTCTTCGTCATAATGCGAAGAAGCGCTTACGTTCTCCGCGATCGATACATCAAGAAGCTGATAGTCCTGGAAAACCACGGAGAAGAGCTTTTGATAATCCTCCATCCGATACTTGCGGATACTGATTCCATTCAAAAGAATATCACCTTCGTCGGGATCATACAAGCGGCAAAGCAATTTGACAAAGGTGGTTTTGCCGGAACCGTTTCTTCCGACAAGCGCAAGTCTCTCACCCACCTTAAAGTGGACGTTGACATGCCGAAGCACCCATTCTTCGGTCCCGGGGTAGCGGAAAGAAACGTCTTTAAATTCGATATCGTACTGCTTGTCCGAACGTTTTTCCGTGGTCAGTGATCCCTGATACAGATCGTTCGGAACATCAAGATAGTCAAAGATCCTCTTTAAAAACGCTGCGTTGGTATAGAAGGAGGAAAGCGCTTCTCCGAACATGGTCAGACCGCCGGTAAGCGCCGTGAGCGCTCCGACATACTGCGACACATAACCGATGTCGAAGGCTCCTCCATAAGCCTTCAGACAGACCAATACATAGGCGATCCCCATGAAGAGAGTTAGCAGGGCGGAGGAAAGCGCGGAGGCAATGCCGCCGATCCCTTTGGCGTGTTTGCGGAGAATACTGTTTTCCCTTATGGAGAGCAGTTCATCAAAGCTTTGGCTAAGGTACTGATCGATCCGGTAGATACGGTTTTCCATCGGGATCCCGTTCTTGTTTTCGGTCGACTGGTTATACCAGAAGGTGTGTCCAAAGACATAGCGGTGAAGCACGTGAACATTTTTCTCGCGGAATTTTTCGTTGTTATGGGCAAGCAGGGAAGCAAAGTAGGAGGCGAGCAGCACGGAGAGGATCACAAGGATTAAGATCCAGGGGGAATTGAGAAAGAGTAACGACGGATTTTCCGGCGAGACTTCGTGCTGAAAGAAGGAGACGGTTAACGCGACCGAGGAGAGAATGCTCGTAAGCCCGGTCAGCCCTTTTTCCATATACTTTCTCAGATTGAAGAAGCCATAGCCGTATTGATTGGAATCGTTCTCGATCAGCCTTCTTGTTTCCGTAAGCTCGGGATTGTTGACGGCCGGGAAATCAAGAGAAAGCAGCTTTTTTCCGTAGATAAAGCGGTTGGTCCAGTACACGTTGCCTTCGCTGAGCCCGTTGAAGTGTTCGGTTAAAGAAGTCAGCACAGCCATCAGCGTGACCGCGAGCACAAGCCAAAGGGTTCTTAGCCATATCTCACGGGAGGAAGCACCGGCAGAAAGCGCGCTGATGAGACGGGCAGAGAAATAGATCGTAACGTAGGGGGAGACACCTTTGACAAGGGAGACAAGAAATACGCTCAGGTTCAACCCGGGGTTGGCTTTTCCGAAGACCTGAAAACCGCGGTAGGTTAAACGGATTCTTTCCAGGATCGAAATCGGCTCTTGCTTAGAAATCATCATCTTCGTCCTCCTTGTTTTCAGTGTAATAACGGCTCTGAACCTCAAACAGCTCGGCGTAAGCTCCGCGTTTTTCCATCAGTGATTCATGGGTCCCTTCTTCAATGATCTTGCCATGATCCATCAGCAGCACACGGTCACAGAAGCGCGTTGACGCAAGGCGATGGGAGATGAAAACGGCTGATTTATCGGCGGTAAAGGCGTGATACTGTTGATAGATGTGATCTTCCGCGATCGGATCGAGTGCCGCGGTCGGCTCGTCAAGGATCAGGATCGGGGCATCCTTGTATAACGCTCTTGCCAGCATCAGACGCTGCAGCTCACCGCCGGAAAACGTTGTCGTATGCATGTGGGCATCTTCAAAGAATTGATCCTCAAAGTCCCATTTATCCGCGTAATAATAGGTGTTCAGTTTTTCGGGAAGCGAATCGATCTTATCTTTTAACTCGGCAAGCTCAAGCGCGCGGTCCATTTTGTCCTTGTCATAGGATTCATTTGAAGGGCAAATGTTGACGTGGAGGGGTGCCTGCAGCGCTTGGAAGGACTGAAATACGGCTGAAAACAGTGTGTAATAATCGGGACGGTTGAGAGTTCGAACATCAACGCCGTTCAGCTTGACGGATCCTTCGCTTGGATCAAGCAGTCCGAGGATCAAGCTGATGAGGGTGGTTTTGCCGGCGCCGTTTACACCGACAATCGCGACTTTTTCAAACGGTCGGATCGTAAGATTAACGTCGGAGACCGCGTCCTCTTCCGCGCCGGGATAACGGTAAGAAACATGATCCAAGGTGATCTCATAGCCGTTTTCTCCGGAGGGAAGAGCCGCGCCGCCTTCCATGCGAAACGGTTCCGGGGTTTCCAGAAAGTCAAAGTATTGACTGATATTCACAGTCTGTCTTTTGATCGTAACGAAACCCTTCACGATCCCGTTGATCCAAGACGTAAACCCGCCGATCGCCGCCGTATAGAGAAGAAACTCGGGGAGCGTGATCGTGTGACTGAGAAAAGCGGAAAGGCAGAAGAAATAGCCGATCCCGTTCCGGAGAAACGTGACGCAGACATCGATGAGGTCAAGGAAAAACCAGTTGCGCTCCCGCCTTACATACCAGGCATGCATTGCATTGAGAACACCTTGGTAGAGATCGCAGATCCACTCCTGCATGTGGAAAATGCGGATGTCCTTTCCGATTCCCTTTGCCTGATCGTACATGGTATCGACAAGGAACCAGGCCTGACCGAAATGCCGCCGGATCTGTTTCATGGAATCTTCATCCTGATGGTCAAGCTTTAGCTTAAGCAAAGCTCCTCCGACCGACAGGACAAGGATGAGGGCGGTCAGAAGATAATGGAAGCGCCCTAGGACAAGCCCGAAGACAAGAAAACCGATAAAGTTCCAGATCAGATTGACGATCTCCCCCCAGCAGTCGGAGGGAGCTTCGGTGTAACCGACCGAATTAAAGGCGATACGGGCATGTTCTTCAAAATCGGATGTCAACGTGTTGGAATAGGAAGTTCGTGTATACTTTTCTCCCGCGTGCTTCAGCATGATGTTTGTTAATTGGTATTTCGGATGTTCCCAATATACCTCGATATACTGCCGAAGCGAAGAAGTCAGGAGGATGCCGACGGTAAAGAACAGGATCGTCAGCAAAAGCTGCGGGAGCGGCGCTTTGGTCTCGACCGCGGATAAGATCATCGGAGAAACGAGCAGCTCAAAGATGCGCTGTGCTGCCGTCAAAACAACGAGCAGCACACCGCAGACAAGAATACTTTTTTGATATTTGGCGGCAAGACGGATCAGGTTGATCAAGACACGCCGGATACTATGGGTCGACTTGTTTTTCTTCTTTTCGTTCAGGGACACGCTATACACCTCCCACGATGAATGTTAAACCCAGTGTAACATATTTTGGAGAACGCGTCGTAAGTCGGTGATGAATCAACCGATGAGGGGGATGAAATAAAAAATCAAAAAGAATATACGGAAAAATAATAAGACAGAATCAGGTTCAGTCAATACCGGCAAGCTTTTTCGCTGCTCTGACAGCCAGATCCAGCAGGCGCGCCGAGACGGAATAATCAGCGTACTGATCCGCTCCGGCCTTCATGGTCGGCTCCAGACGCTGCGTTACCTGCAGATAGTAAACATCCTTCTGAAGCTCCAAGGTCGTCAGACAGCAAGGATTGATATAACTGTTGGGAAACGTTTCGATCATGACGCTTCCCGGCTCCATATAGAGAGAATTGGTGGAATTCGCTCCGTGGGGGCTCAAAACGATCTTTGCGTGCCGGAAATAGCGGATCTGTTCCGCGACCGGCAGTTGATCCGGAATGATCGTATGGAATCCGTAGGAGGCAAGGATGTCCGGATCAATGATCAGTTTTCGTGTCCCGATCCGCTGTACATAGAGCATTTCCGGGTAGTCGTGCGTGATGGGAGGCAGGTTCTGCTTGATGGTTTCGGCTGCTCTCAGAAGGACCGGAGCTGCATAAGCGTAAGAGTCGTCCGGAAGCGCGGCGAGGACCAGTTTTTCGAAGTGATAAACAGTATCAGGCCGAAGATCGTCCAGCCACTTGACCCGCGAGAGATCTGCTCCGGCAAGCTGAAGCAGCTCTTCCGCGAAATCGGTGTGCCAGAGCAGGTAATTGCCGCGGTATCCGTTTTCTTCCAGAACGACGAAGCGGTCAAGCAATTCAAAGGTGAAATGCCAATAGTTTTTGCCAAAGACACCGCTCAAAAGACACCATTCCCCCGGAAGCTCCTCGACGGGACCGCTGAGATCGGCACAGTAGAGCTGTGTTATGTAGTCAAATCTGCGTTGATATCGATGCCAGTAAGCTCCGTTCAATGTCCCTTCGCCATCAAACACGAAAGGCCAGGTATTCAGGATCTCCAGATACTGATCCTGAAAACAGTACTGAACATAGCCTTCCTGCGATAAACGCAAAGGCGCCTTGAAGGTTTTGAAATACGAAGCGGGCTGCATGGGGGTCATGTCCCTGGTATCCCAAATCGGAATACCCATGTCCCGGAGCAAGGAGGAAGCCTTTTTTTTCTGAGTGGAATCATAAATAGCCAACAAAACCGCGTCAAACAGACCTTGCTGAAACATCGCCGCGATCTGCGCGGGATCCTGCACCAAGGAACCGTTCCTGGCGGTGATACCTTCCTGTGTCAGCGCCTGAAATCGCTGGTCAAATACCGCGGTAATCCGGTATTCTCCGTCTGGTTTCCTTGCAAAGATCTTTTCCAGAGACCGGCCGTAACTTCCGTAGCCCCAAAGGGCCAGTTTTTTTTCTTCCATATCGGACGCACCTCGCAGCGAAACCGTGAAAAGACGATCAATATCCGCTGTAATTCAATTCATGATAGACAAGCTCGCCCGCGTCGTTGCTGGTATGGTAACGGAGGGTCGAGGTGTCGTGGTCAAAACTGTCGAACCAGCCTTGCCAGATCGGCGCGAACGTATCATCATCGGCTATGTAGTCGGGAGCTCCGTATTCCTGCGTAAAGTTGCTTGTGACAACGAAGGTCTCGGGGAAAACGTCTTCTGCACGCTGATCATCGGTCATCATAAAGAAGGCCAGATTATCCGGGTAATCAACGGCATAGGTGGGGTCGATATGAAAATTGTGACCGTTGATCCGAACATACGACCATTGATGATTCATGTCCGTGCGCTCGCCCGACATGGTTGTCGCGTCAACACCGACCTCCATCAGCAAATAAGAATAAGCGTTAGCGATCTCGCGGCAGATCCCGGTGCCCTGTGTCAGAAACCGATAGGCACAGGTATAGTCATCTTCCCCGACCAAGTCCAGATTCAGAGTCTCATAATCATAAGAATAATAGTAGGAGAAATAGGAGTAGAGAGACAGCGCCTTTTCCAGGTCGGTGTATTCCGGCCGCATGGTCTCGTTGATGATATTTTCCACGATCCTTTCAAATTCCGCGACCTTCTCTTCAAACTCTTCCCGCGAGGTCGTATAGGCGATGTGCGCTACGCCGTTCTCGACAGGCTCCGCACTCTGCGTAATTAAGACTTTCAGCACGGGGAAATAGCGATCGGGAAACTGGCCCATGATCCAATCATAGGTCCATTGGTCAGGGCACTCGAAGGTATCTTCTCCCGCCAAAGCGGCATCGACGAGGTTATACCAGGTCCGGATCATCTCTTCGCCGAAGATCTCTTCCATATAAACACTGGTGACTTTAGGCTCGAAGGTAAACCAGGGGCCTTCGGTCTCGTCTTCATTTTCAGTGCTTTGCTCGGCTTGTTCCTCCGACGCGGCGCCGGAAGAGGGTTCCGAGCTTTCTTCGGCCCCGTCTTCTGAATGGCTTGCCTCTGTCTCCGAGGTCTCATCCGCCTCGGAAGAGGAATGGCCTGTTTCCTCGGAGGAGGAATCGACCGAAGCCGTATCATCCGGCTTTACCGCGGAGGAGCAGCCTCCGAGACAGGGTATCAGCAGAGAAACACATAAAAGAACCGCGAGCAGTTTCTTTTTCATATTCATATCCTCACTTCTTAGTATCCAAAAGAGAAGAACGACTATTTTTCTTCCTGCATCCGGCGGGCGCAGGCTTCACAGTGCCCATCGCACGAAGCGGTGTGGCAG
>ONYR01000025.1 GCA_900322165.1 uncultured Eubacteriales bacterium | reverse complement strand
GGGAAGCGGCCTCCAGAGCTGCCTCATAGCCGCCGGGGCCGGCTCCGATAACGAACAAATCAAAATGTTTCATAGAAACTCCTTACGAAAAGGATGCAAGCAGGTTTGTCAGAGGCGCGAGCCCGGCCTCGTTAAGGGCTTGCTTGATGGTATCACGGTCAAAAGGCAATGAGAGAAGGACCTGCTCCGTGCGCAGACTGCAGGTTTCGTCGAGCGAATCCGTGTAGAGAACCGCTTTGACGATCCGGCCGTCTCTGGCGCTTATCCCAAGCTGAAAGAGCCCGAAGCAAGGGTCCTCGCTCAGGCGAACGACGTCGGACAGCCAGGTAAACGGCTCAGGAGAATGCAAGGTCCATTCCTCGGAGGCATACTTCTTAATAAGCGGTGAGAGTTCATCTACCGGAATCGGGAAGACTTCTCGGACATCGCCTTTTTTGTGAAGCGCTTCACCGGAGTATTCTTCCTCAAAAGCCTTGGCAAGGGCTTTCTTCAGTGCCGGGATCGTGAGATCCGGGGCAGCCTCCTTCAGGTTCATGACCCGCGAAGCCACGGACGAAACCCCTTTGGCTTCAAGCTTTTTGCGGTGCGGGGTCAGGTAGGCGGCCATTTTCGAAAAGTCACAGTCGACAAGCAAGGTCCCGTGATGGTAATGCTTGGGGCCTCTTTGGCAGTAGGCATTGCCGGAGACTTTGCAGCCGTCAACGAGCACGTCATTCCGTCCGGAAACTTCCGCCTCGATCCCGAACGAGCGGAGCGCTCGCTTGAGGACGGACGTCTGTCTAGCCGTATCGTAGTGGTTCTCGCACGCGAAAAACGTGAAATTCAGATTGCCAAGATCGTGATAAACACAGCCGCCTCCGGAAAGACGGCGGACTAGAGATCCGCCGTCTTCTTCGAAGGCTTTTAAATTGCATTCAAACCAGGCATTCTGGTTTTTGCCGAGGACGATTGTGTGCTCGTTCTGCCAAAGATACAGCCAGATCTCGTCCTTAGACGTGTGATCAAGGAGCCATTCTTCGATCGCGAGGTTGATTCTCGGATCGAAGGAATGACTTTCAAATACACGAAGCGTGATCATGCTTCCGGGTGGATCAGCACCGGCTTGCGGGCTGCGAGAACTTCGTCCGGGCGCGAGATCGGGGTGTGGCTCGGAGCATTGTGAAGCGGCTCCGGATCGGTCTTCGCCTGCTCCAGAAGCTTGATGACGATGTCCGCGGCCTCGTCGAGAACCTGCTTGCTCTCGGTCTCAGTCGGCTCGAACATCAGCGCTTCATGCACGATGAGCGGGAAGTACATGGTCGGCGCATGCATGCCATAGTCGAGCATGCTCTTGGCAATGTCCATCGCGGATACGCCGGTCTCATGCTTGATCTCGGAAAGATCGAGCACAAACTCATGCATGCAGAATCCGTCACTTGCGACCTTGCAGTAGGGCTCGAGGCGGTGCTTCAGATAGTTCGCGTTGAGGACGGCGTTCTCGGACGCCTCACGCAGACCGTTTCCACCCATCATATACAGGTAGGTGAGGGCACGCATCTGGACAAGGAAGTTTGCGTAGAACGCGCGGACATGGCCGATCGTGTGCGGAGCATCTTCAAAGGTGAAGGTTCCATCCTTCTCAGTCACGTGGCACTTCGGCAGGAAATCCGCGAGGAACGCTTTCACACCGACCGCACCGGCACCGGGACCGCCGCCACCGTGAGGCGTCGAGAAGGTCTTGTGCAGGTTCAGATGCACGACGTCGAAGCCCATGTCGCCGGGACGAGCATAGCCCATGACCGCGTTGAGGTTGGCTCCGTCGTAGTAGCAAAGACCGCCGGCCTCGTGGATGATCCGGGTGATCTCAAGAATGTTGGGGTCGAAAATGCCAAGCGTATTCGGGTTCGTCAGCATCAGGCCGGCCGTATCAGGTCCAACGGCTTCCTTGAGCTTTTCAAGATCCACGCCACCGTGCTCGTTGGAGGGCAGGTTGATGACCTCAAAACCGCACATGACTGCGGTTGCGGGGTTCGTGCCATGCGCTGCGTCCGGAACGATGACCTTGCGGCGAGCCGCGTCGCCTCTGGCCTGATGGTAGGCCTTGATGATGAGCATGCCGGTAAATTCACCGTGCGCGCCGGCTGCGGGCTGGAAGGTCATCTTGTCCATGCCGGTAACTTCGGTCAGCATGCGCTCGGTCTCATGGATTGCTTCAAGCGCGCCCTGAACCGTCTCGACGGGCTGCAGCGGATGCAGATTCGTGAAGCCGGGGAGACTGCAGGCTTCCTCGTTGACCGCCGGATTGTACTTCATCGTGCAGGAGCCGAGCGGATAGAAGCCGTCGTTGACACCGTAGACCTGCTTGCCAAGCTCGGTGTAATGGCGGGAAAGGTCGATCTCGGAAACCTCAGGCAGATTCGGAGCGGTTTCGCGCTTTAAGGATGCCGGAACTTCCCACACAGGAACGTCGCAAGAGGGAAGGAGGGTACAACGTCTTCCGGGAACGCTGCGTTCAAAGATCAGTTTCATCGTCCTTCCACCTCCTTAATGATTCGGACTGCCTTGTCCATCTGTTCCCTGGTGCAAAGCTCGGTGGCGCACCAAAGCATGCCGCCTTCGATCGGAAGACCCGGCAGAATGTCGGCTTCCTGAAGACGCCGGATCGCTTCCTCGCTCGGGCAGGCGGTGACGAATTCATGGAAGAATTCACCTTTATTGAGCGCCTTATAGCCGATTTTTGCAAGTTCAGAAGCAAGGTAATGAGCCTTGGACGCGCAGAGGATCGCGGTGTCCTGCAGGCCTTTCGGGCCCATGGCCTCGAGATAGGCGGCTGCGGTCATCGCGCAGAGGGCTTCGTTCGAGCAGATGTTGCTCGAAGCCTTTTCGCGGCGGATATGCTGTTCTCTGGCCTGAAGGGTCAACACGTAGCAGCGTCTGCCCTGGCTGTCGATCGTTTCACCGACAATACGTCCGGGGAGCTTACGCATCATGTCTTTGGTGGCGGCCATAAAGCCAAGGTAGGGACCGCCGAAGCCCATCGGCATGCCGAGAGGCTGGCCTTCGCCGATGGCGATGTCCGCACCAAGCTCGCGAGGCGTTTTCAGAACGGCTGCAGCGATCGGGTTGACCGAAACGATAAGCTTGGCACCGGCTTCATGGGTGACCTTCGCAATCGCTTCGATATCCTCAAGCTGGCCGTAGAAGTTCGGCTGCTGGACGATCACGCAGGCGGTGTCCGGCGTGAGGGCGGCGCGGAGCTGCTCCGGGTCGGTACGGCCATCCTCGGGGGAGAGGACCGTGACAAGGTGATCCGGATGAGCGAGGTTTTCTTCAATCGAAAGTACGCCCCAGGCATAGGTCTTGACGGTCTCAATGACCTGCGGGTTAACCGCACCAGAGACAAGCACACGGTGACGCTTGCGGTCGCGGCACATGGCAGCAGCCTCGGCAGCGGCGGAGGCTCCATCATAGACGGAAGCGTTCGCGGTATCCATGCCGGTCAGGCGGCAGATCAGGGTCTGATATTCAAAAATGGACTGCAGCACGCCCTGGCTGATCTCAGCCTGATAAGGCGTGTAGGCGGTAAGGAACTGCTCTTTGGAGGTGACACGTTTGACGATGGCCGGAATGTAGTGATGGTAGGAGCCGGCGCCTCGGAAGACCGCTTTGAACGCATGGTTCTTCTCGGCGAGCGCTTCCATTTTCGAAAGCGCTTCGAGCTCGGAAACACCATCCTCAAGCTTCAGTCCGTTTTCGCCAAGACGGATCGATTCCGGCACATCTTTGTAAAGCTCATCATAAGACTTTACGCCGACGGCCTCGAGCATTTCCTTCCGCTCTTCAAGCGTTGAAGGAACAAAGCTTCCCATGATATCCTCCTTAAGCTTCTTCGGCGCAGAGAGCTTCGTACGCTGCGTCGTCCAGGAGCTCCTCGGTCTCACCGATGTCAGAAAGTTCGATGATCCAGGCACCGTACGGATCCTGATTCATCGTTTCCGGTGCATCGAGCAGGTCTTCGTTGACTGCGGCAACCGTTCCGGCGACCGGAGTATACAGATCGGAAACGGCCTTGACGCTCTCAAGATCACCGAAGACTTCGCCTGCGTCGAATGTGTCGCCCTCGATTGGAAGGTTTACGTAAACAAGATCACCAAGCGCGTCCTGCGCATAGTCGGTGATGCCGATGCGGACATGGCCGTCTTCAAGGAATTCCACCCACTCATGGGTCTTGGAATACTTCAGGTTGGATAAGGTTTTCATGAGGGTACCTCCTGTAGAAAATATGATTTGTATCGTGATTTTACTTGCTGAACGGAATCGGTTGGCGCAGGCTTATTTCGCTGCGTTGTAGAAGGGCATCGGAACGATCTCGGCTTTGATGCGGCGTCCGCGGACATCGACCTCAAGTACGGTCCCAACTTCCGCATGCTCCCTGGCAACATAGCCCATTGCGAACGACTGGCGTTTGCCGGGGATCATCGTGCCGGACGAGGTGACACCGACCTTTTCTTCGCCAAGGTAGATGTCCTGATGCTCGCGCAGCACGCCGCGGTCGATCGCTTTCAGTCCGACACGGACACATTTCGGCTCGCCCTTGGCAAGCAGGGCATCGCGCCCGATGAACGGCTTATCAAGCTTGACAACGAACGAAAGACCGGCCGAGAGCGGATCGATCTTATCGCTGAGCTCATGACCATAGAGAGGCATGCTCGCCTCAAGACGGAGCGTATCGCGTGCGCCGAGTCCGCAGGGCAGAGCGCCGGCTTCAAGCAGGGCTTTCCATACGGTAGGCGCGTCTTCGGCTTTCATGTAGATCTCGTAGCCGAATTCACCGGTGTAGCCAGTGCGGGAGACAAGACAGTTGACCCCGGCCACCGTCAGGTTTTCCTTGAAGGTGTAATACTTTGTCGGGAGCGCTTCCACGTTGGTGAGCTTGGCAATGACTTCCTTGCTCTCAGGACCCTGAAGGGCGATCTGACCGACCTTGTCGGAGATGTTTTCAAAGGTGACATCGCCTTCGAGATGATCCTTGATCCAGGCAACGTCCTTGTCGGCGTTGGCTGCGTTCAGGATGAGCAGGAAGCGGTCCTCGCCGCGGCGGTAGACGATCAGATCGTCCACACAGCCGGCGTCCTCGTAGAGCATGATCGTGTAGCGGCAGCCGCCGATCGCGAGTTTGCCGAAGCGGTTGGTAAGGATGCGGTTGAGGTTCTTCACTGCGTCCGGCCCCTCCAAAAGGGCCTCGCCCATATGGCTGACATCGAAGATGCCCGCATGCTCGCGAACCGTCATATGTTCCGCATTGATACCGGTCGGATACTGCACCGGGAGCAGGAAACCGCCGAACGGAACGATCTTGCCGCCAAGTGCCTCATGGCAAGCGTAAAGGGGTGTTTTTTTGTCCATAAAGACCTCCTGATGTAAGGTTTTGGAGCAAGGGAGAGCAATGCCTCTTTTGAAGCAACAAAAAGAGCGTGCTTAACAAAGCACGCTCCGTATTCAACCTGAAAGATTCTCCGGTGTCAGCTGCGGTTCAGCCATTTGCCGGATTGCTTCTTCGGTGACGTTCATCTCTCCGGAGAGTCGTCAGTCGCCGGTCCTTTTACCTGAGAGTATTACCCCTTCGGTTCTGCCTGCAGATCCTTTGCAGCCTCTCCCGGTGACTTCACCCGATCTGTTTTCATTATAGCAAAAACAACAGGCAGTGTCCAACAGAAAGATTGTTATCTTTAGGACAAATGGGCCATGACCCGGTTTTCGATCATCTCCATCGCGACAAGGTTGTAGCCGCCCTC
>ONYR01000340.1 GCA_900322165.1 uncultured Eubacteriales bacterium | reverse complement strand
GGCAGCGTCCGGATGGTCAAGGAGCGGACGCAAAGCCTCAGCGGAGAGAATATCGCTTTCCTCGCTCAGACGGTAGCCGCGGCGCGGGACCGCTTCGATCGCATAGCCCTCCTGACGCAAGGCCTCAGCCGCCTTGGAGAGCGCGGCACGCGAACAGTGAAGCATTTCGGAGAGCTCGCCGCCCGAGATAAACTGTCCCTTGCTTTGCTCCAGACACTGAAGCAGCGCTTGTTTTACGCTCATGCTTTGCCCTCCTTCTCCCTTGATTTGCGATAGGAAAAGGCCCGGCTTATCATCGCCGAGCCTTTGTATCTTACCGGTTATTGGAACCTTTGGCCCGATTCCCTGTCTGCTTTTCAGTATAGCATAAGGGAAAATGGGGCACAACTTAAGATTCTTTTGAGATGACACGCTTACATCACCAGGCCGACAGACTCCTCGGAGGCGTTGTGCTGAATGCCGGAGGGGACGTATTCACCGACTGTGATGGTAAGGGTGACCTGCTGGCTACCGCGCTTCACAACAAAGGTCATCTCATCGCCGACCGACTTGCTCTGGATCATTTCCTTCGCTTGCGATGCGGACTCGATGCTCGTGCCGTCGATGGAGACAATGAGATCGCCCGCGCGCAGGCCGCCCTGGTAAGCGGGCGAGTTCTCGGTCACACTGTACACATAGGTGCCGATCTCATCCACGCGGTACATCCACGCCATCTGAGGACTGCTGATATCGATCATCGTGACGCCGATCGCCGGACGTCCGGTAATGTAACCGTACTGCCTTAATTGGTCGAGGATCGGAAGCACGTCATCGATCGGGATCGCGAAGCCGATGCCTTCAATGTTATCGCCGGACGATTTCGCATTGACAATGCCGACAAGCGAACCGCTCATGTCAAACAGACCGCCGCCGGAGTTGCCGGGGTTGATCGAAATGCTGAGCTGCATCAGCGACATGGTCGTACCTTCGATGGAGATGCTGCGGTCGAGCGCGGAGATGATTCCGTCCGTTACACTGCCGCCAAGCTGTCCGAGCGGGTTGCCGATCGCAATGATGGACTCGCCAACTCTCAGATCAGAGGAGGAGCCGATGGTGGCAGGGGTGAGAGAGCTTGCGTCGATCTTGACAAGGGCGATATCCAGGTCCTCATCAAGGCCGACAAGCTCAGCCGGATAGCTCTCGCCGGAGCGAAGGGTAACGGTGATCGAGGTCGCGTCTTTGATGACATGATTGTTCGTCAGAATGTAACCGTCTTCCGTGATGATAACGCCGGAGCCGGCACCGGAGGTAATGTACTGCTGCATGTACTGACTGGTCGTGACATATTCGGTCGTGATCTCAACGACGCTCGCGGCCGTCTTGTCGACAACGTCCGGAATCGACATTTCCGCTTCGTCACCACTTGCCATCGACAGAGTCAGCGGATTGCTGGCATCGTGCGTGTGCGTGGTCTGGGACGCCTCCGCCTGAGCGCTCTGGCTTCCGGAATTCTCCGAGCCGGAAGTGGCATCAGATTCCTCCGGAAGGTAGCTCTGCTCGGTCTGGTAATTGTTGTTCCGCCCGAACCGAGACTGGAAGAAGCGGGCACCGCTGTAGCCGAGTGATCCGAACACGATCGCACAGACAAGAATCAGCGCCGTGATCTTGAGTCCGGTGCGCTTAGCCGTTTTCTTCTGCGGTTCACCTGCGGGAGTGTTTCCCGCATACGAAGACTGGGAATAGCCGTAAGGCTCATACGGAGCCTGCCCGTAATTCGGCTGTCCGTAGCCGCTCGGCCCGTAGTTTGGCTGGCCGTAATTCTGTCCGTAGGGCTGCTGTCCGTAACTTTGCCCGTTGGGCTGCTGTCCGTAGTGTTGCGGATCGGGCTGTTCATAATTATGAGCGTAGGGCTGTTCGCAGCTCTGCGGCTCAGACGGCTGCATGCCTTTGTTTTGCTCCGCCGGGGTTTCTTCTTCGTTTTCCAAATCGCGGTTCATATTTTCATCATTCAGATTGCTCATCTCGAAAACCTCCTTGCCAATCTGTTTGTCTTTCATAAGATGTACATATAATAATAGTTTTGAAATTTGACCAAACTATGACAAAACCGTAAAAGAATTCACGGAAATCATGAAGGAACTTTGAAATTCTTGCATTTTAGGGGGTTCCATGGTATGTTAATAGCAAGATCGTCTGAAAAGGAGGTTATCGATTAGAT
>ONYR01000384.1 GCA_900322165.1 uncultured Eubacteriales bacterium | reverse complement strand
TATTCCCTGAACAAGCTCTGCGTGATACTCGGATGCAAGCTCGAAGACATCGCGAGCTATGTACCGGGTTCTCAGCAGTCGCAAGATAAACTGTAAGACATTCGGCTTTATGATTAAGCATAAAAATGTGTAAGATAGTAATGTAAGGCAAAAGATTTCGACTAATTAGTCGAAATCTTTTGCCTTTATTTTAGTTCTGATTTCTCAAATTAGCCGTAAGCAAGGTAGTCTTTCACCGGTCTGTAGGACTTATGCGCTTTAGGCAATTTATCCAGTCCTACAGATAAATGCTGACTAACACTCACTGTAGGACTGCGGCCTTCTCCAAAAGAAGATCAGTCCTAGGACGCTGAACCTCAGACAGTACGGATAGGACTGACTACTGGATTTTAGAATATCTCATCCTAGTCTTCCGGGAATCGTTGCAGAGCTATGCAACAGGAGGTAGGACTTCAGCAATCATTATTTTCCCCTCAGTCCTAGAGGGATCATTTTGTTGCGCACTGACATAGGACTGAGTAACCTCAAAAGCAAGCCGTAGTCCTACGTCAGTCATTTTCAGTCCAATCAAGTAGGACGGACTAAAACAATAACAGCTACCCAGTCCTAACTCCGTCACCACATGAAAGGGCTGTGAAAAATCATTGTTTAAAATCCCCTTTTATTTTAAAACTGCTAAAAAGATACGGCAGCGAACTGTTTCACCCTCATGGCCGAATTTTCGGCCATTTTTTATTTTTCACCGTTTTTCATCGAACCTTTTTCCTTTTTAAATGTCTTTCTCCCATATCGATCGATAAATCGAACGATAAAAAGGAGAAAACTAAACATGATCGTCTACGACAACCTTTGGAAAACGCTGAAAGAAAAACACGTCTCACAGTATGAACTAGTCAACAAGTACGGGATCAGCAAAGGCCTGCTCGACCGCCTGCGGAAAAATGAAAGCTTAACGACATATTCCCTCGACAAGCTCTGCGCGATCCTGGACTGCGGCATCGGCGAGATCGCCGCATTTGTGGAGGATGAGGAGGGGGTGTAAGGGGCGGCGGTTGGAACCATGAATAATCCGAATGAATTATTCCGCCGTATACCTTGTCCCTCGTCCGTTTCCGATAACGCGCACATACCCTTTTTCCGAAAGTTTTTTCGCGAGAATCGTTGCTTTTGATTTACCGAAGCCACTTTCTTCTGCAAGCATCGAACTGGAAAGCGCTTCGTTCTTTAAAAGAGAATATATTACTTTTTCATCACGAGTCAGGCCGGAACTTTTTTGCATGACCGGCAGCGTGATCTGAATCGCGTTTTCGGAAATATTGAACCGCGGCTTTACATCACTGTCCTTGTAAGACTCGCGGATCCTTCTTATGCCGGTTCCGAAACGCTCGATCATCTGCAGACGGAGAAAGATGCCGGCAATGATACGGTTCCTTAAAATAGAAATGCCTCCGCGAAGATATTCTTCCTCACTGATTCCTTCCGGTAATCCTCCCGGCGATGTTATCTCGATCCGGTCCGCGAACATGGCAACATTGATGTCAGTCTGGATGTCCCACGTCCGATGAACAAGCGCATTAGCGATTGCCTCTCGAAAAGCTTCTTCCGGGATCATGGAAACACATTCGCGAAGAGCTCCTTTGATATGCTGATACTGATAATACTTCCGATACATCTCGAGGGAAAGCTCGTATTGTTTTAAAATAGACTGGTGTTCATAAACCTCTCGGTCACGAATAATATTTATGGTTTCTCCGAAACGGATGATGTCGATACCGCAGAGTCCGTTTTTGTCGGCAAGCAATTCGGCCGCTATGTTAAACCCGTTCGCATCGGAGTAGAGTTCAAGCGTTTTCAGCGTGTCAAGTGAAAAATGATCCATATGCAAGGCAGATGTCAACTTCGTTTCGAGAAGCTCAAATGCCAGATCCTGACTAGAGGCAGGCATCTCCTCAAAAGTAAGATTTTGTCCTTCCAGAATCAGACGAGACAGTTCCAGACGATCGGCAGGAACGGTCGCGGAATCGCTGCGGCGATAGGCTTTCGCCTTGTAAAGGTAGGGTTTGTGGAGGCCTTCCATCACCTCCAACGTAATAACAGAATTCCGCTTGTTGATACTCAGCGTATATTCCGGCACGGGATCAATATTGTCGTTGATTCGGTTTTCGATATCAAGGCATGCCTTCTCAGGCTCTGCGATGCCTTTTACGGTTCCATCATCCGCAATACCAAAGAGAATCGTACCGGTCCCATAATTTGCATACGCACTGACGGTTTTCAGGAAAGAACTGCTAATCGATTCTTTATATTCAAGGTTTTTTGTTTCTCTCATCATGACAAAAACCTCCCGGGTGTTTTTGTGTTAATTGTATCAAAAACCAACCGCAAAATCAATCGTAAAAATTTGCGCGTGAATTTACGCGTGAAATTAATGTGATATTCCAAATATGTTTGCACGGCATAGACTGGATTTTGCGCTGCGAAGTGAAAAAGTGTGCTCGCAACGGGGCCAACATATCGGCCTTGCGGGTGGGGGTGGCGGACGCTAAACTGACTTTAATAATGATAGCTCCTGACTATCAGAGAACGCTTAAAAAAGATTCGATAAAAAACTTGCTGGCGAGGTTATTATGGCTAAATTTGTGATTGAATGTCCGAACTGTGGAAGGTACGCAGAAGCATCGACCGGGTTCTTTGCGCGGAAGAAGATCGACTGTTCCTGTGGGTATACGATCAATGTCAAAACTGATCGGCTCTCGTCCAGACAGTGCCCGCATTGCGGGAACATGGTCGTCTTTGATCAGAGCAAAGGAGAGCAGGCCACCTGCCCGGTATGTCACGAAAAGATCAATACCAGAGAATCGATGAATGCTCTGGTTGAGTTTTCGTGCCCATCCTGCTCTTGCCGACTGTCTGCAGATAAGAATGCATCGAAGTACACCTGCCCGCTGTGCGAGACGGTCATTGACGTTCAGGAGCAGGTCGCGAAGGAAAAGATCAAGAACCAGGGCCTTGCCAGCGTCATCAAATATGAAGGCGGGAACGATGTGTTCGTCTTCAAACATCCGATCGAAGACTTCAATCTTGGCTCCCAGCTCATCGTTCATGAGTCGCAGGAAGCGATCTTCTTCCGTGATGGCCGTGCGCTGGACCTGTTCGGGGCGGGCCGCTACACACTTGCGACGCAGAACCTTCCGCTTCTGGAGGGGCTCTATAAGCTCCCGACAAATGTAGATGAGGTGTTCCATTCCGAGGTCTACTTTATTAACCTGACGACCCAGATGGGGATCAAGTGGGGCACGGACAGCAAAGTCCGTCTGTTTGACCCCGCGTCCGGCATGCATATTGAGATTGGTGCGAGTGGTAACTTTAACCTGCGCGTCAATAACTCACGCAAGCTGCTGCTGAAGCTCGTGGGAACGACCGCGGAATTCGGTCAGGAAGAGATCAACGGGGACGACAAAGCCATCGGAACGACCTTCATCAAGGGCAAATTCCGCGCCCTGATCATGAACAAGGTCAAAGCGAACCTTGCCCGCGAGATCCGTGAGAATCAGATCAATATTCTTGAAATTGATGAATACCTCGATGTCCTTTCCGAAAAGCTGAAAGTCGTAATTAACGAAACACTTGACGATTATGGTCTGACCATGCCGGAGTTCTACATCACGACGATCGTGACTCCGGACGATGATCCGAATTTCCGTCGCTTAAAGCAGCAGTTTGCGGAGAGAACGCTTCGCGTGCGCGAGGAGCATATCAAGCGGGCTGAGGCGGAAGCGGCTCAAGGGCGGAAGATTCTCGAGGCTCAGACTGAAGCCCAGCTGAAGCTTGTCAGTGCGCAGGGTGAAGCAGAAGCACTCAAAATCAAGGCACAGGCTGAGGCCGAGGCGTACAAAGCACAGGCCTTTGCAGAAGCTGAAGAAATGCGCGCGAAAGGCTACACCTACCAGCAGGAAACCGCCCGTCAGGTCGGACTTCAGGCGATGCAGAACGGAATCACCGGAGGGGCAGGGGGCGGCGCCTCCATGCTTGGTGATCTCGCCGGACTTGGCATCTCGCTCGGCGCAATGGGCAGCGTTATTGGGATGACAAAAGAAGCGATCAATCCGATCATGCCCAGCGCCAATCAGATGGGAAGCCAGATCATGGGCGCAGCCGCGGATACCTGGAATTGTCCGGTCTGCGGTGCTCAGAACATTAAATCCAAGTTCTGCCCGGACTGCGGATCAGCCCGTCCCGCACCAGAACCGCCCAAACCTGCCGCCGATGCATGGACATGCCCAAACTGCGGATGCCAGGGAATCACGTCGAGGTTCTGCCCCGACTGCGGCAACCCGAAACCGAACCCGTTCTGGACCTGCCCGGACTGCGGCACCACCGATATCAAAACCAGATTCTGTCCGAACTGCGGACGCAGAAGGGAGGGCTGATCCATGAACCTGAAAGATAAGAAAACACTGTCAACACTTCTCGTACACGCGATCATCGCGCTTGTCCTCTTCATTCTTTTTGTCGCGGTCCCGACGTCCAAAGGGGCAGCGGGATGGATCGCGATGGGCTTCACCCTCATCGCGATCGCGGCCAGTTTCTTTATTATGATCTATGCCTTCGGAAAAGGCAGCAAACTTGTCAGCAAAGTTTACGGCTTCCCGATCGCGCGGGTAGGATTCCTCTACGCAGCCGCACAGACCGTGGTTTTGATTGTAATCTGCATCGTGGCGGCGTTTGTAAATGTCCCGGCGTGGATTTCAATCGTACTTTCCATCCTCCTTCTTGGCGCGGCCGCGATCGGCATCATTATTACCGACAACATCCGCGACCATGTCGAAGCCATTGAAGAGCAGACGCAGGCTGTCACGAAAAATGTCAGCTATTTCCGAACCAACCTATCCGGCCTAACAGACCGCACCACCGACCCCGAAATCAGAAAAGCCCTCGAAAAACTTGAAGACGAACTCCGCTACAGCGACCCCGTCTCCAGCGAAGCAACAAAAGAGATCGAAGGAGAGATTGAAGAGAGAATTGATGGGTTGAAGGGAAAGATGGATGGAGAGAAAGAGAAGGTGTTGCAAGAGATTGCGGAGATAGGCAATTTGGTTAGAGAAAGAAATAGGGTTTGTAAGAGGGAGAAATAAGATTATGAGTATTACTTTTTTCTTTGGAGCAGGTGCGGAGTGTTCATTTGGGCTTCCGGCAGGAAAAGGATTCATTTCTCCTTTGCTACAAGATCAATTTAAAGATGAGAGAAAAGCGATACTTGGCGACAAAACTTCTTCTTTTCAACTTGTTCCCCCTAATAGTAAGAAGGTGTATGCGCAAACAATTCATTTTTGCAAGAAAGAAGCAAAGAAATACTTCGAGCAATGGATTATTGAGAATTGTGATAACTATTATAATGGCTCTTCAAAAAAATTAAACATTCCATACAGTGACTGGTACAAATGCTTACATACTTCAGAAGAACAGCTGGATACTTTGTCGGAAGAGAAAAAGAACCAAAGAGAGTTCTTCCTCGAAAATGCCGTATTTTTTGACACACTAGATGAGAAATTCAATGATTTGCGAAATGATCCACTGGGAGCTAATGGAAAGAGAGTTTTAAATGCCTATTTCACTATTCTTATTCTCATGTTAGATAGCCTGTATCAGATTCCAGGAGGTTTTGATTGGAAATTAGATCATATTTATCAGTTGCTTAAGAAGGATTATGATCGGAGCAAATTGTTGGAAAAAAAGAAAGGTAAGTCATATTACCAGAGTCTTTCAGATTCCGGTCTAAGTAACTATAGTGTTATAACGTCAAATTACACAGAAATAATATCCATGTTTCTGAAAGACGTTGTTTTTCTTCACGGAAAACTAACATGGTTCGAGGACTATAAGCATCTACGGTTTTATGATGTGAGCATGGATGACGATATCCCAACAGAAAATGTGGTTCCGTTCATCATGATTCCAAGCGGGGTTAAACCTATTATTTGTAAGAGACAACTGGATGAATTTCAAAAGTTTACTCAAAGACTCTTTGAATCGAATTATCTATGCGTTGTCGGATACAAGTTTAATTCTGAGGATAATCATATAAATGCTATTATAGGAGAATGGCTAAGAGTAAAAGGAAACAAGCTAATATACTTAAACTACAAAGAGAATAACTCATATCTTGACATATGTAAATATGGATGGGCAAGTGGGTTTACTAGAAAAGTATACGATGAAAAAGAAGTAACTGATAGAACAACATTGGACTTAAAAGCTAAAGAACAGATCATCGATATTCATGTGAATAAAAGCAATTGTAATTCGGTCTTTGAAAGTCTGTTGATGCAGTTACATGATACATAAAACAATAAAAGACTGAACAAAATGGCTAGCAAAAGAAAAACGACTATCAGACTACTCTAACTAAATAAAACCAGAAAGGAACCAACCATGTCAATCTTCAAATGCAAAATGTGCGGTGGCACAATCGAGTTCGAGCCCGGTGCAACAGTAGGTGTTTGCGACAGTTGTGGAACAAAGCAGACGCTGCCACGTTTGGATACGGATCGTAAATCCAATCTCTATGACCGTGCTAACCATTTCCGTCGGAACAATGACTTCGACAAGGCGATGGGCATTTACGAGCAGATTCTTAACGAGGACAATACGGATGCTGAGGCGTATTGGTCTCTGGTACTCTGCCGTTACGGTATTGAATACGTCGAAGATCCGGCTTCTCACAAGCGCATTCCGACAGTCAACCGTGCTCAGTATACGTCCATTTACATGGATGAAGACTACAAGTCTGCCCTGCAGTATGCCGATGTTTACCAGCGACAGGTGTACGAGGAAGAAGCGAAAGCCATCGATGACATTCAGAAGGGGATTCTGGAAATCTCCAATAAGGAAGAGCCTTTCGATGTCTTTATCTGCTACAAGGAGACAGATAATAACGGACGCCGGACACAGGACTCGGTTCTGGCGAACGATCTGTACCATCAGCTGACGCAGGAAGGTTTCAAGGTCTTCTTCGCGCGCATCACACTCGAAGATAAACTTGGTACTGCCTACGAACCATACATTTTTGCAGCACTTAACAGTTCCAAGGTCATGGTCGTGCTTGGAACGAAACCGGAATACTTCAACGCAGTCTGGGTTAAGAATGAATGGAGCCGCTACCTGGCCCTTGTTAAGCAGAGCGGTGGCAAGAA
Source organism: uncultured Eubacteriales bacterium (assembly GCA_900322165.1). Classification (GTDB taxonomy): domain Bacteria; phylum Bacillota; class Clostridia; order Lachnospirales; family Bianqueaceae; genus RUG760. The sequence continues at coordinate 2,875 of ONYR01000384.1, read as the reverse complement.
GGTGCTGATCCCGGCCTATCGTGATATGGATCCGTATGATCTGCCGGAGGAATTTTCACATCTCCAGGCTCAGGACATGTCCAAGCTTGGATTCATGCAGGATTTGATTCGTGGTATTAAGAAGATCACCGGCGCCGATCAGCCGCAAGCCATCAGACAGGAAACAGCTGCGGCTGCGCCTGTCTACGCATCGAACGTTCAGGCGCTGTTAAAACGCGGAAAGATGGCCCTTGAAGACAAAGAGTGGGACAAGGCGGATGGATTCTTTGAAGAAGTTCTGAATCAGGATGCCGAATGCTCGGAAGCGTACATGGGAAAACTGTTGGTCGCAAACAAACGCTCAAGCGAGGAGGAACTATTCCAGTATTACGCGGACAGTACGGCAAAAGCGGAGGGTTCCGAAACACTGGAAGCTTGCCTTGCAGAAGACGAACATATTCAGCGGATGGCTGATGAGTATGCTGTCGTAGGATTCCTAAAGGGATCAGACATTATCAACCAGTATGACTTTGATCGCACCTACGTCTCTACAGCTTCTTGGCGTGAATACCAAAAAACCGATGAATTAGACACGTTATCTCATAACCGACTGCTTAGCCGCGCCATGCAGTATGCTGTTGGAAGTGAGAAAAAACGACTGGACGACAGAATGGCAAAGCTGGTCCAGGTAATGGACGATCGAATAAAGGATGCCCAAAAGGAAGATGAGGCTTCGGTAAAACGAATTATAGAGGTATATAAAAAGCATATTGAAGATGTAGATAAGAAAGTTATCGAGCTGAATCAAGAGGCAACCGAACACCGGGAAGAGAGGTATCAAGATTTAGTGTCTCAATTAGAGGCTGCCTCAAAAAAAGGAGACTTTGTACTTCTTAAAGAAAAGTTCGCTAAGCTGTATGGATATAAAGATTCTGTGGCGCTTGAAGAGAAGTGCAAAGAAGAGATAGAGCGGATAACTGAGGAGGAGCAGAAGAAAGTAGAACTTCAGAAACAGGCTGAAGAAAAGACGGCTAAGAAACAGAGAAGGATTATTGTTGCTGTTGTATCTGTTGTTTTAGCATGTATTATGATAACAATATTGATAATAAAGGTGATTATTCCTGAAAGCAAGTATAATGCTGCAATGAAACTGTATGATGCAAAAAAATGGGAAGAAGCCTATACAGCATTTGAAGAGATTAATTACAAAGATAGTGAAGAGAAAGCTTCGGATTGTATGTATAATTTAGGCCTTGATTATTGCAATGCTGGGAACTGGGAAGAAGCATATACTGTCTTTAATTCCTTGAATTACAAGGACAGTGCAGATAAGGCGGTTGGGTGTGGATATAATTTGGCGCTGAGTTACTATAACGCAGAAAAATGGCAAGAAGCAAAACAAATCTTTGAAGCACTAAATTATAAGGATAGTGCAGATAAGGCACTCGATTGTAGGTACAATATTGCAATTTCGTTGGTGAATGAGGGAAAGGTAATAGAAGGATACGAATCCCTTATCGCACTTGATGGATATAAAGACAGTGAAAAAAAGGCTGAAGAGATCCGTGCAAAATATGTTGCTGAAAAAATAAAAAATGCACAGGTTGGGGACTACATTGTTTTCGGATCATATGAACAAGACAACAATACGTCTAACGGAAAAGAGGATATCGAATGGCTCGTGCTTGCAAAAGAGGGAAGTAAAATTCTTGTAGTTAGCCGATACGCTTTAGATTATAAGCCGTATCATTCATCAAATACTGATGTTACTTGGGAAACATGTTCTTTACGGACATGGTTAAACGGAACGTTTATGAATGCCGCATTTGACTCAGAAGAAAAAAAGTTGATTCTAAGCACAACAGTCACCGCTGATAAGAATCCTAAGTATTTTGATACTGATCCGGGGAAGAACACCACAGATAAGGTGTTTCTTCTCAGTATTACAGAAGTGAACAAGTATTTCAAATCAGATAGTGCACGACAATGTAAAGGGACAGCCTACTGCTATGCGCAAAGTGCTGATGATGCGAAAACTGGATTCTGCTGGTGGTGGCTGCGGTCGCCCGGCAACGGGCGTGACAGCGCGGCACTTGTCAGCAGTGACGGCGACGTCGGCAAAGGCGGGCTCGATGTCGACTACAGTGGCATCGCTGTGCGTCCCGCTTTGTGGATTAATCCGGAACCGTAACTCTTCGGATCAATAATCTTCCACTGCGCCGGAGGCGCAATCTTTGGCGGGAAACCATCTCTAGAATGGTGGGGCCGAATGGAACCAATAAAAATGACTTGATAGTATTCTATATTTCAGAAAAAAGAGGAGATTCCAATGTCAATCTTAAAATGCAAAATGTGTGGAGGGGAGCTGCAGTTCGAGGAGGGAATGACGGTTTGCGAGTGCGAGTACTGTGGGACGAAGCAGACGATTCCGGTTCTGAATGATGAAAAGATGGCACGGCTGTATACTCGGGCAAACCGGCTGCGCATGGCCTCCGAGTTCGACAAGGCCTACAGTATCTACGAGAGTATTGTCGCTGAAGACGATCAAGAAGCGGAAGCTTATTGGGGGCTTATTCTCTGCAAATATGGCATTGAATACGTTGATGATCCCGCGACCGGTAAAAAGATTCCGACCTGCCACCGATCCTCGTTTGAGAGCGTCATGGAGGATCCGAATTTTGAAATGGTCATGGAGAGCGCGGACGCAGTCGCGAGGAGCGTTTATCGTGATGAGGCTAAGGCAATCGAAGAGTTGCGGAGGGGCATTCTGGAAGTTTCCGGGAAAGAGGAACCTTACGATATCTTCATATGCTACAAGGAAACCGCCGAAAACGGAGAGCGCACGCTTGACAGCGTGCTGGCGCAGGATGTGTATGATCATCTGACCGCTAAGGGC
>ONYR01000069.1 GCA_900322165.1 uncultured Eubacteriales bacterium | reverse complement strand
TTGCTATGCGGCTTTTGTCGGAGCGCTTTATGAGAAGGGCTGTGACCTCGGTCTCTATCTGGAGGATCGGCTGAGGAGCGATGACAATCGCTATGTCCGCATGATCTCGCTGGGAAAAACCCCGCCGGCGGTCATGCAGCAGTGTTTTGAGCGTGAGCTTGAGATCTTTTCGAGGCTGACGAGGCTGAAGCCGGAGGATCTTCTGGTTTCGCTCGGACTTTCCGGAAGCCTGCCTAAATTCATGAATACCCCGCTTGATTTCCGCAAGGAAATCCCCGAGGCGCTCAAGCATGTTGCCCAGACGGGCTACGGCATGTTTGCGCATCACGGGATGTTCCGTGTTGTCAACAGTGAGGAGAGCGGAAGTGCGGTCGCGATCGTGCCGGTCCTGTCACCCGATCCGATCTCGGTGGGTCAGCTTGTCGGTTACGAGGCAGAACGCGGCAAGGTCATTCAGAACGTTAAAGCGCTCCTGCGCGGACGTCCGGCCGCGAACATGCTCCTTGTCGGAGATGCCGGAACGGGTAAATCCTCTACGATCAAAGCCGCCTGTAATCTGCTGCGCTCGGAGGGAATCCGGCTGATCGAGCTGCGCAAGGACCAACTGCCGAATCTGCCGGATGTGATCGGAATGCTGGCGGACAATCCGCTGAAGTTCCTGATCTTTATCGATGATCTGTCCTTTGAGGCGAACGAGACCGGATTCAGTGCGCTGAAGGCCGTGCTTGAGGGTTCGGCCGCGGCCAAGACCCCGAACGTCATTATCTGTGCGACAAGCAACCGTCGGCATATCATCAAGGAGACGTTCTCAGCCCGCGAGGGGGATGAGGTACATCGCCGCGACACGATCGAGGAGCAGACCTCGCTGTCGGCTCGTTTCGGACTGACGGTGCTGTTCGTGAAGCCGGATAAAAAACTGTATCTCGAGATCGTGGACGCGCTCGCGAAGGAAGCCGGGATCGAAATGGACGAGACGGAGCTTCATCGCCAGGCGGAGGTCTTCGCCATTGCCAAGGGCGGACGCAGTGCGCGTCAGGCCAGACAGTTTGTTGACCAGCTGAGAAGCAGTCTGTAAACCAATCAGCGGCCGTGCGGCAGATTCTGCCGCACGCTGTGAATAACAATATTACTTAAGACCTTTTGGAAAGGGAATCTATGTTAACGCTTGATCGAGTCTACCATGCCAGCTACGTGCTGCGAAATACCGCGCGCCGCACGGATGTCATTTTCGCGCCGAGTCTGAGCAAGGATGGGGAAGTTTATCTGAAAACCGAGAACCTGCAGGTGACCGGTTCGTTCAAGGTGCGCGGCGCCTACTATATGATCAGCCAGCTCTCCGAGGAGGACAAGGCGAAGGGTGTCATTGCCTGTTCCGCGGGCAACCATGCGCAGGGCGTTGCGCTTGCTGCGCAGAAAAGCGGGATCAAGGCCGTGATCTGCCTGCCGGAAGGCGCTCCGATCTCCAAGGTGGAAGCTACAAGACAGTACGGAGCGGAGATCTGCCTCGTTCCGGGCGTCTATGATGATGCCTACGCGGAGGCGATCCGCCTGCGTGATGAGAAGGGCTACACCTTCATTCATCCGTTCAACGATGAAGCGGTCATCGCGGGCCAGGGCACGATCGGCCTCGAGCTTGTCGACCAGCTGCCGGATCTGTATGCGGTCGTCATTCCGATCGGCGGAGGCGGCCTGATCAGCGGTGTGGCGTTCACGCTGAAACAGCTGAACCCCAACATCAAGGTCTACGGCGTGCAGGCGGCCGGCGCTCCCGGCATGCTGCACTCGATCCAGGAGCACAAGATCGAAGCCCTTGACCATGTTTCGACGATCGCTGACGGCATTCAGGTTAAGGCGCCCGGCGATGTGACGTTCGATCTGGTGTCGAAGTATGTGGATGAGATCGTGACCGTGACGGACGACGAGATCGCTGCGGCGATCCTGCGCCTCATGGAGAAGCAGAAGCTTGTCACGGAAGGAGCCGGCGCGGCAGCCGCGGCGGCCGTGATGTTTGGTAAGATCCCGACGGCCGGAAAGAAGACCGTCTGCATCCTCTCCGGCGGCAACATCGACGTGAACATCCTCTCCCGCGTTATCAGCCGCGGCCTGATCATGAGCGGCCGCAGCCAGCGCATGACGCTCGAGCTCGTGGACAAACCCGGACAGCTGCAGTCCGTCGCGACGATCATCGCGCGCCTGGGCGGCAATGTCACCGGTGTCACCTACGAAAACTCCGAGGAAGGCTCCGACGTCAACGGATGCTACCTGCACATCAACATGGAGACCCGTAACTTCGAGCATGCCGACGAGATCCGCAAGGCTCTGGCCGATGCAGGGTTCAAGTTTATCTCATAACATCGTTCATTCAGTTTATCAGTCAAAACGCTCGGACACTCGCCCGGCGTGAAAGGAGTACGTTTATGGAAATGATTTACACCGACAAGGCACCGGCAGCGGTCGGCCCGTATTCTCAGGCAGTCAAAGCGAACGGATTTGTCTTTACTTCCGGCCAGATCGCAATCGACCCGGCCACCAACACGGTCCTCGAGGGCGATATCAAGGTTCAGGCCAAGCGCGTCATGGAGAACCTGAAGGTGGTCCTTGAGGCCGCCGGCACCGATTTCAATCATGTTGTCAAGAGCGTCTGCTTCCTCGCGGACATGGGCGATTTTGCCGCCTTCAATGAGATCTACGGCAGCTACTTCACCGAAACCAAACCGGCCAGAAGCTGCGTCGCCGTCAAGACCCTTCCGAAAAACGTCATCGTGGAAGTCGAACTGATCGCGGTGGAAAAAGCCTAAAATTGGGTGTGTTTCGACCGAAAAAGCGAAAAAACTGCCTATACAAGAGTAAAAACAACACTCTTGTATAGGCAGTTGTCTTTTGCAAGGCTATTAGTATTCCAGCCCTCGGTGGGTAGTGGAGTATTCGGCCGGGAAGTAGGTATCGATGTAATGCTGATCGAGCCCTTCACCAATCACGATCAAGATGTTCTGCCCTTCCGGAATCGGACTTGACTGCAGTCCTTTTTCTGTGGCATTGACTTCGATCCATCTGCCGGTTTCGTCCTCGAGAAATCCCTTTACACGAATCACATGGCCGGCCGCGGGATCCGCAAACACCTTCGGAATACGCTCCTTCAGCTCAGCCGCGCTCAGGCGGACATTCATGAAAAACAGAGATTCAAACGAACTCTCATCCATCGAAAACTTCTTTTCAAAGGCAGTTTCCCGGTAG
>ONYR01000227.1 GCA_900322165.1 uncultured Eubacteriales bacterium | reverse complement strand
CCGTTTCCGCCAGTATCCGTTCGAGTTCTCCGGCGGTATGCGTCAGCGTATCGTTATCGCGATCGCTCTGACCGCGAACCCGGACATTCTGATCTGCGACGAGCCGACCACCGCGCTTGACGTTACGATCCAGGCTCAGATCCTTGAGCTGATCAACAACCTCAAAGAACAGCGCAACCTGTCCGTTATCTTCATCACCCATGACCTTGGCGTTGTCGCCAACATGGCTGACCGTATCGGTGTTATGTACGCCGGTAAGATCGTTGAGTACGGTACCGCGCATGATATCTTCTATCAGCCCGCTCATCCCTACACCTGGGCGCTGCTGTCTTCCGTTCCGGATCTGGATACCAAGGAAAAACTGGAGTCCATCCCCGGCACGCCTCCGAACATGATCTACCCGCCGAAGGGCGACGCGTTCGCAGATCGAAATGCCAACGCGCTCGAGATCGACTTCGAGATGCAGCCTCCGATGTTCCAGATTTCCGATACGCACTACGCCGCCACCTGGCTGCTGCATCCGAATGCACCTAAGATCGAGATGCCGCCGATCATCCAGGAGCGTCTGGCTCGTATCCAGGCTCGCAACGAAGCCAAAAAATTAAACGGAGGTGAAAGCAATGTATGATCCGAATGCGGAAACATTATTGAAGGTTGAACACCTCTGTATGTATTTCGGAAAAGGCGCCGGCGTCAAAAAGGCGGTCGATGATGTCTCCTTTGACATCAAGAAAGGTGAGGTCTTCGGCCTCGTCGGCGAGTCCGGCTGCGGCAAGACCACGACCGGCCGTACGATCATCCGCCTTTACGACGCAACGAGCGGCAACGTTTACTTCAAAGGTAAGCGTATCGTCGCCGGCACCCTCTCCTATCAGAACGAGATCCGTCAGCTGAAGCAGAAGATCGCCGATCTTCGCAAAGAGCCCGGCAAGGACACGGAGATCGAGAAGGCCCAGAAGCGCATCGAAGAGCTTCGCGGCGAGATCCGCAGCGCTAAGCATGATCATAAGGACGCCCGCAAGCACGGCGACGTGACCAAGATCCAAATGATCTATCAGGATCCGGTCGCTTCCCTCGACCCTCGTATGACCGTCAAGGAGATCATCGCCGAGGGCCTGCGCATCCAGGGCATCAAGGACAACAAGTACATTGACGAGCAGGTCTACAAAATGCTTGAGACCGTCGGTCTGGTAGCGGAGCACGCAACCCGTTACCCCCACGAGTTCTCCGGCGGCCAGCGTCAGCGTATCGGTATTGCCCGCTCGATCATCATGAACCCCGAAGTCATCATCGCGGATGAGCCGATCTCCGCCCTCGACGTTTCGATTCGTGCTCAGGTCATCAACCTGCTGAACGATCTGTGCCGTACGATGGGCCTGACGATCCTCTTCATCGCGCATGACCTCTCAGTCGTCAAGTACTTCTCCGACCGCATCGGCGTTATGTACTACGGCAACATGGTTGAGATGGCTACCTCGGACGAGCTTTTCGCCCATCCGCTTCATCCCTACACCCGCTCCCTTCTGTCCGCGATCCCGCTTCCGGATCCCGACTCCGAGAAGGGCCGTGTCCGTATCCGCTACAACCCGCTGATCGACCACGAGCACACCAATGAAGTCCCCGAGTTCCGCGAAGTCGTTCCCGGCCACTTCGTCCGCTGCACCCTCAAGGAATTCGAGAAGTACCAGCGCGAATACAACAAGTAAGAGCGGTTTGGAAAACAGCCATTAACAAAGATGAGCAATCAAAACACTCAAAACGAATCAAGGACGACCGAAAAAAACGGTCGTCCTTCTCTTAAGAAACCATTACTGGCCTACGGCATCACCATCGGGATCGGACTCCTCCTGGTCCTTGCCTTCCTGCTCTCGCGCGGATTCTTCAAAGAATCCCTCCCGCTCGAGCGCATCCGCATGCTCTCCGACGGCTTTTTCATCGTCGGGATCATGACAGCCGGCATCGGCGGCCTCTTCTTTGTCTCCCAGAACGGCGCCTTCGACGCGATCAGCTACTCCGTCCGCACCTTCTGGTGGTTCACCCAGATCCGCCGCCACACCAAAAAGCACGAAACCTACCGCGAATACCGCGAGCGCCTCAACGACAAACCCAGAGCACCATTCCTCTTCCTTGTCTTCTGCGGCCTCGGGTTCCTCGCGGTCGCCGGAATCTTTACCGCGATCTACATGATTTAAAAACCACCCTCTCTTTCTCGCTAGGCTTCGGCGCGAGGGATAAATAATGCTTTG
>ONYR01000144.1 GCA_900322165.1 uncultured Eubacteriales bacterium | reverse complement strand
CTACCATCCGGTCGACTCCTCCGAAATGGCCTTCAAGACGGCTACCTCCATGGCCTTCAAGGATGGTGTTCCGAAGGCAAAGCCGGTCATCCTCGAGCCGATCGTTAACGTGAAGGTCCTTGTCAACGAAGAGTACATGGGCGATATCATGGGCGACATGAACAAGCGCCGCGGCCGTGTTCTTGGTATGGAGCACCAGGGCAGCAAACAGCTCATCGAGTGCGAAGTCCCGATGTCCGAGATGTTCTCTTACACCGCAGATCTGCGTTCCATGACGCAGGGCCGCGGAACCTACACCCTTGAATTTGCCCGCTACGAGGAGACGACTCCGGACGTACAGGCAAAGATCATCGAGGAAGCCAAGAAAGAAGAATGATCGAAAGCCGTTGTACGGTTGCACTGTTTCCCAATGTAGGCCGCTGGAAAGCCTGAATCATTTATAAAAAACAGAAACCGGCTAGGTTACAATACCCGGCCGGTTTTTTGTTAGTTTTTATCAACAAACTGCGAGTTGATCTTTTGGATTGAACGGGGGAGTGCATCCTTGGAATTTTTCCACGGTTCATTGGCATATCGATAGTCAAACTTCTTGGTAAACCATTCGACCTCGTCTTCAACGCGCGTGAGGTTTTCTTCCTCGATCTCAGCGATCTTCTTTCGGAAACTGTCCAATTCAGCGGCCTTCAGATAATTGCCTGCCGCATCGTAGATCAGCATGAAATGATCCAGGCAAAAACCTTTGCACGCAAATACCTGTTCTTTGAAGCCGGCTTCCTTTTTGTACATCGAAAAGAAGGCTTCAAGATAGCGGGCGAAGGTGCTTTGGATCCGCGAGCAGATGTAACAGTCAGACTTAAACTGAAGCCGGTAGGCCTCGAGCGGTGAGGCTTCGGTGTTTTTCTTCTGCAGGAGCTTTTTGGCTGCGGAAGCATTTTTTAGGAGGGCAAACACGTTTTCATGCTGCTGCTTCAGCATGGAGTGCATCATGAGTCCGACACCGAGAGCGTTGCCTTCCCGGTAGATCCGGTCCATATGAGTGCGGCAAAAGCCGAGACGGTTGGTCTCACCGCGGACATCTTCCTCCATGTAGGAAGGGGAGAGAACGTATTGAACGGTGGTGTCCTCGAGTTTTCTGTACATCGCGCAGAAGGGACATTCACCCGGCTCGTTAAACGCATCGTGGATCGGAATGGTGTAGATCTGTTCTTTCATGTATCCGCCTCGTTTTGGTCTGTTTTGTGATAATAAAAGTATATTTCATCCATGTGAAAAATTCAATTACAACTTGAAAACAAGCGGTTTTCAGCCTATAATGGGTAAGACCGTGCTTGTTAAAGAACATCCGAATCGGATCTCTTTTTCGGAGCGCGAAATTTTGTTGCATAGAAGAAAGGGGACTGAAGTCCATGAGTGCATTCCTTGAAAACGTAAAGGCCCGCGCAAAGGCTGACAAAAAGACCATCGTTCTTCCCGAGTCTATGGATCGCCGCACCTTTGAGGCAGCTGCGGTTATTCTGAAAGAAGAGCTTGCGAATCTGATCATCATCGGTAATCCGGAAGAGGTTGCTGAAAACAGCAAAGGCCTCGATGTAGCCGCTGCTTGCTATGTTGATCCCGCCACCTCCGATAAGACTGCTAAATATGTGGATCAGCTGTACGAAATGCGTAAGGCAAAGGGTATGACCAAGGAACAGGCGGAAGACCTCCTTCTTCATGACTATATGTATTTTGCCTGCATGATGGTTAAGAACGGTGAGGCTGACGGTGTTGTCTCCGGTGCCTGCCATTCGACCGCAAACACGCTTCGTCCGTCCCTGCAGATCATCAAGACCGCTCCCGGAACCAAGCTGGTTTCCACGTTCTTCATCATGGTCGTTCCGAACTGCGATCTCGGCGAAAACGGTATGTTCCTGTTTTCTGACTGCGGTCTGAACCAGAACCCGGATCCGGAGCAGCTGGCTGCGATTGCTGCTTCCTCTGCTGAGTCCTTCAAGATGCTTGTCGGTGCAGAGCCGAGAGTTGCGATGCTGTCTCATTCCTCCAAGGGTTCCGCAAAGCATGCCGATGTCGACAAGGTCGCTGAGGCTACCCGCATTGCGAAAGAGCAGAATCCCGATCTGATGCTTGACGGTGAGCTTCAGGCTGACGCAGCGATGGTCGCTTCCGTCGGTTCCTCCAAGGCTCCCGGAAGCCCGGTTGCCGGCAAGGCTAACGTCCTGATCTTCCCCGACCTTGATGCCGGAAACATCGGCTACAAGCTTGTTCAGCGTCTTGCCAAGGCGGAAGCTTACGGCCCGGTTACCCAGGGTATCGCCGCTCCCATCAACGATCTGTCCCGCGGATGCTCCTCCGATGATATCGTCGGTGTTGTTGCCATTACCGCTGTTCAGGCTCAGAACCGCTAATTCAATTCTTAAGGAGATTATCCATGTCTAAAATTCTGGTTATCAACTGCGGCAGCTCTTCTCTGAAGTATCAGCTCATCGATATGGAGAACGAGAGCCTGCTTGCGAAAGGTCTTTGCGAGCGCATCGGTATTGAGGGTTCCAAGCTGACCCACAAGCCCACCGGCAAAGCGGAGTATGTTGACGAAGCCTATGTTCCGGATCACAAGGTCGCGGTTCAGAAGGTCCTTGCCGCTCTGATCGACAAAGAGCACGGCGTGATCAATTCCGTCGATGAGATCGCTGCGGTCGGTCACCGTGTCCTGCACGGCGGCACCAAGTACAGCGAGTCGATCGTTGTCAACGATGACGTTAAAAAGGTCATCCGTGAGTGCTTTGACCTTGGACCTCTGCACAACCCGGCTAACCTGATCGGTATCGAGGCTTGCGAAGCGGCTATGCCCGGCAAACCGAACGTAGCTGTTTTCGATACGGCTTTCGGTATGGCAATGGAAGAGAAGGCTTACATGTATGCCATTCCCTACAAGTATTATGAGAAGTACGGTATCCGCCGCTACGGCTTCCACGGCACCAGCCATATGTTCGTTTCTCACGAAGCGCTGAAGTTCGCAGAGCTTGACCCGGAGAAGGGCAGAGTCATCGTTTGCCACCTTGGCAACGGTTCCTCCGTTTCCGCTTCCATCGGCGGCAAGTGCGTCGACACCTCCATGGGTCTGACTCCTCTGGAAGGCATGATCATGGGTACCCGCAGCGGTGACGTTGATCCGGCTATCCTGCAGTTCATCATGAACCATGAGCACATCGACATCAACGAGATGCTCGACATCCTCAACAAGAAGTCCGGTTTCCTTGGCATGACCAACGGTCTCTCCAGCGATAACCGTGACATCGCAGCTGCCGCTAAAGCCGGCAATCATCTGGCTCAGGTTGCCCAGACCGCTTGCCGTTATCGTGTTGCTAAGTACATCGGTGCTTACACCGCAGCGATGAACGGTGTTGACGCGATCTGCTTCACCGGCGGTATCGGTGAGAATGACGGTGAGTTCCGTCAGGAAGTCTGCGATTACCTTGGCTACCTCGGTGTCAAGCTTGACCCTGAGAAGAATAAGGTTCGCGGCGTTGAGACGCTGATCTCCGCTCCGGATTCCAAGGTTAAGGTCTGCCTCATCCCGACGAACGAAGAGCTTGCGATCGCGCGCGAAACCAAGCGTCTTACCGAATAAAAAAAGGTTGACAAACCCATCGGGTTTGGATATAATCGAAAAAGTGACGTCTGCGGGCGGGAGAAGGGAGTAATGAAATGTTATCGTTTCAGGTAAAGAATCTTTTACAGGATCCAAGCCTCTCCATCCCCGTGAAAGACACATGGCAGGTCCCTGAAGTCAAGGTCGGAGAAGAGGTTTACCCTTGTTTATCGGACTGGGAGATCGAAGGAAGCCTGAGAAGTGTCAGTGGCGACGCGGTAGTTTTCTCGGGTACGGTCAAGACCGTGATCCGGATGAACTGCGCGCGCTGCAACAAGCCGGTTGTCTATCCCATGGAAGTCACGATCCGTCAGCGTTTCATCAAAGAGGGGTCGGAAGCGGATGTTTCCGATGAAGATTTCGAT
>ONYR01000024.1 GCA_900322165.1 uncultured Eubacteriales bacterium | reverse complement strand
GCGTTCTTGAAGTCCATGAAGATCGCGGTGTCATTGCCGTAGCGGCGGACGAAACCGATCATGAGGAGCTTGCCGGCCTTGTCAGCGGCTTCCTTCATCTCGCGGGCTTCCTCAGCGTTGAGGGCCATCGGCTTTTCGCAGAGAACGTCTTTGCCATAGTTGAGGGCCATGATGGTACAGGGCTTGTGCTCGCTGTTCCAAACGCAGACGGAAACGGCGTCGATCTCCGGAAGAGCCTTGAGCATGGTCTCTTCATCGGTGAAGCAGCGCTCTTCGGGAATACCGTACTGCTTGCCCATTTTCAGGACCTTTTCCTGATCCAGATCGCAGAAAGCGTAGAGCTCTACATTCGGGTTGTTCTGGTAAGCAACGATGTGCATGTTGGAAATGGTACCGGTTCCGACGATCGCAACCTTTACTTTGTCGCTCATAATGTTTTCTCCTTTCAAACCCGGCTTTCCGGGCGTTGTTCAAGCCGGCCTTGACCGGCCGTGTGTTTAAATCGTATATCGAAAATCCGCAGGGGATCAGCGATAGCTCTTGAGGAAGTCGACCGCAAGCTTGATGTCGCGCTCGGGGTTGTCACCGACTTCGCGCTCGATCGTGAGGTAACCGCGGTAGCCGATGTCTTCGAGGGCTTTCAGATAACGGTCGTAGTCAACGACACCCTTGCCAAGAGGCATCTCTTCGAAAGCGGGGGAGGTGACGATGACGTCTTCCGCACTGTGGCCGCTGTAGACAACGAGCGGATCCTCTTCGAAGTACTGAACACCGTCTTTGGCGTGGGTATGAACGATATAGTGGCGCAGCGTGTAGACCGCACGGACCGGATCATCACCGGTAACCATGACGAAGTTCGCGGGGTCAAGGTTGACCGCAACACCGGTGGAGTGCAGCCCGTCAAGGAACTGACAGAGGGTGACCGCACGCTCAGGACCGGTCTCGATCGCAAAATGCGCATTCAGGGAGTCCGCGTATTCAGCCAGCTCGCCGCAGGCATCCTGCATGATCTTATAGCGGGGATGGCGAGGATCGGAGGGAACCACGCCGATGTGAGTCGTAACAACATTGGTTCCAAGCTCAACGGCCAGATCCAGGATCCGCTTGGATTTTTCGATCAGCTCAGGGTTCTTTTTCGGGTTGCCGAAGCCCTGTCCGAGATCGCCGCAGAGAGCGGAGATCGCCAGACCGTGATCCGCGACAGCTTTCTTAAACTCAGATCTCTTTTCGCCAACCAGATTTTCCGGGCTCATTTCACCTTTGGTAGCGTATACCTGCAGACCCTGTGCACCGACGGCTACAGCCTTGTCAAGCGCGGTAGGGATGTCGCAGCGGAAAGAATCCAGAATGACACCGATAGGAAACTGATACATAAAAGCACCTCCATCAATCGATTGTGCCCTGAAACGGGTGTAAATGCACAAAATCAGGACATATAACTGAATTTGACTATAGCACAATGACAAAACAAATGCAAGAAGCTTATTTAAAATCTTTAAATAAGTGGTAGCAGCGAATCAGAGAATACTACATCTAGTGTTTTCACCCCTCCCGCCTGTCAATGAGAGATCAATTTTATGAATAATTAAGATTCAGTTTAGGTTCCGAGTGGTATAATCCAACAATCCGATTTTTGTCACATACCACTGAACCGGGAGGAACTCCGATGAAAAGCATTTACGACCGCCGCGACGGTAAGCTCTTAAAAGAGATCGATTCCATGCACTTTATCATGCCGCTCATGTATCCGAACCGCTGCGACAACGAAGCGTTTATGTATGAGCGCTTCGATCTCACAAAGACGAATGAATACCTCGAGAAGAAGCAGGCGGAGGATCCGAACTACAAATACAATCTGTTCCAGATCATCGTGACGGCGCTGCTGAAAACGCTGACGCTGCGCCCGGAGATGAACCGTTTTATCACGAACTATCATCTGTATCAGCGCAACGAGATCTCCGCGGCCTTTACGATCAAGAAGGTGTTCTCTGAGGAGGGCGGCGAAGCACTCGCATTCATTCACGCAAAGCCGACGGACAACATCGATACCATCCATCAGGAGATCTATCGCCAGGTGTCTTACTGCCGCAGTGATAACAAGGACGCATCGACCGCGAGCATGGACGTGCTTCAGAAGATCCCGCTCTGCCTGAAGAAAACCCTCGGCGCAGGCGCACGTTTTCTCGACCGTCACGGATGGATGCCGGAGTCAGTCGTGGCTACCGATCCGTACCGCGCGTCGGTCGTGATCGCAAACCTTGGCTCAATCAAGCTTCACGCCGGATATCACCATCTGACGAACTGGGGCACGACCTCCGTGTTCTGCCTTATCGGACAGATCAAGAAACGCCCGTTCTATGATGATGACGGCAATGTGCAGATGAAAATGAGCGTGGATGTCGGACTGACGGTCGACGAGCGCATCTCCGACGGATATTACTGCTCCCGTTCGATCGCGCTGCTGAAGAAGCTGATCGAGAATCCGGAGCTTCTGGAAGCGAGCCTTTCGGAGGAGATCGATTATTAATCAAAGAACAGGAACGATCATGCACGAGGAACGAAATGAGACAAAACGATCTGCAAAGCGAAGTCAATAACGATGTAAAGAAGACCGTCCAAACGGAGAATAAGAAAAAGACAAAAGCAAACCGCAGCAGAGGCGTGGTGGTCTATAAGATCATCCGCTTCTTTGTATGGCTGTTTTACCCGAAGATCAAGGTTGTCGGGGCGGAAAACCTTCCGGAAGAGGGCTGCATGGTCATCGGCAATCATTCCCAGATGAACGGGCCGATCGCGATGGAGCTGTATTTTCCCGGCAAGCGCATGATCTGGTGTGTCGGCGAGATGATGAACATGAAGGAAGTGCCGGACTATGCGTTCCGGGATTTCTGGTCGGATAAGCCGGGGTGGATCCGGTGGTTCTACCGCATCCTGTCCTACATCATTGCGCCGCTTTCGTACTGCATCTTTAACAATGCGCATTGCATCGGCGTGTATCACGATAAGCGGAGCATCTTCACGTTTCGCGATACGCTCAAATATCTGAAGAACGGATACCGCGTGATCGTGTTCCCGGAAGAAAAGAAGGAATATAACCGCATTCTGTATGAGTTTCAGGATGGGTTTGCAGACATCGCAAGGCTGCATTATAAGCGGGAGCATCAACCGCTTTCCTTTGTCCCGATGTATTTAGCCCCGAGACTGAAGACGATGTTTCTCGGAGAGCCGGTCATCTATGATCCAACCAATGACTGGGAAGTGGAGAAGGTGCGGATCAAGGAGACCTTGATGGAGCGCATCACCAAGATGGCGGAGGAGCTGCCTCGCCACCGCGTCGTTCCGTATGCGAATCTTCCGAAAAAACAGTATCCCTATAATCGGGATGAATAATTCAAATCCTATTGCAAAAGAGGTGTTTGGGTTTGCGTAAACCGGTGGTTGATTATCGAAAGCTGCGTCTTTCGAACATAACCAGTCCTGAATATCATCATGTTCTGTATCTGCTGGGCTGGGTCGGTTATTTTTGCCTGTATTTCCTGACGGAGAATCTGATTCCCTACGAGAAATGTCACGTGATGCATTGTTTTCTTGATGACGTGATTCCGTTCTGCGAGTGGTTCGTACTGGCTTATACGTTCTGGTATCTGCTGATCGTGATCTCCCTGCTGTGGTTTATTCTGTATGATCCGCAGAAGTTCAAGGAGCTGCAGGGCTTTATCATTGTCACGCAGGTCGTTGCGATGGCAACCTACATCATCTATCCGAGCTGCCAGGAACTGCGCCCGGAAACGTTCCCGCGTGAGAACCTGCTGACGGCGGTCATGGGCGCGATCTACGCCTTCGATACGCCGACCGGAGTCTGTCCGTCGCTTCATGTTGCGTACTCGATGGGCATCATGTCCACGTGGCTGAAATATAAGGAAGCTCCGGTGTGGTGGAAGGTGTTTGTCGTGATCGCGGTGATCCTTATCAGCATCTCCACGGCGTTTGTGAAACAGCATTCGGTTGTTGATATTTTTGCGGCCATTCCGCTTTCGATTCTGGCGGAAGCAATCATTTTCGGAAAGTCCTACTGGCTTCCGAAATTCAAAAATTGGCGTGAAAAACGTGCCTAATTCTTTGAAATAATTCTGTATAAATATGATGATAATGTATAAAAACACATTCGATAATCTGGTTATTCTTGACACGAAGAAGTGATACCTACTATAATTTCTCTAATTCGGACTTTTTGGAGGTTTTTCGATGAATCCCGAGGGTTTTGTTGTCTTCAAGGATGTATGCAAATACTATCAGAGCGGAAGTAAAACGCTCGCTGCGTCGGATCATGTCAGCTTTACGATCGATCAGGGTGAATTCTGTGTCATCGTGGGTCCGTCCGGAGCCGGCAAGACAACGATTCTGAACATGCTCGGCGGGATGGACCGCTGTGATGAAGGCCTGATCATGCTTGACGGAAGGGATATCAGCCATCTGAATGAGCATGATCTGACGGACTACCGCCGCTATGACGTGGGTTTCGTTTTCCAGTTTTATAATCTGGTGCCGAATCTGACCGCGCGTGAAAACGTGGAGCTTGCGTCGGAGATCTGCCGGGAGCCCATGGATCCGGAAAAAGCCCTTGAAATGGTTGGCTTGAAGGAGCGTGCGGATCATTTCCCCGCGCAGCTTTCCGGCGGTGAACAGCAGCGTGTTTCGATCGCCCGAGCGCTGGCAAAAAATCCGAAGATCCTGCTGTGCGATGAGCCGACAGGAGCACTGGATTATCAGACCGGAAAGGCGATCCTGAAGCTGCTGCAGGACACCTGCCGACAGAGCGGCCGAACGGTTATCGTTATCACGCATAACAGCGCGATCTGTGCCATGGCCGATCGGATCATCCGCCTGAAAAACGGCAGGATCGAAAGCGCAGAGATCAACGAAAATCCGGTGGATGTGGAAACGATCAATTGGTAACCGACGCTTGATGCAATTGTGTAATCACATATTTGAGCGCCGGTCGGAGAATTTCGCTTCGCGAAATTCTCGGATGTGTGTCGGTTTGACATTTGATTCGATAGTGTATTCACGTGCTTGAGCGTCGGTCGGAGAATTTCGCTTCGCGAAATTCTCGGGTGTGTGTCTGTTTGAAGGGGGATAGTGTGATGCCTTCGCTTGATGTTTCTCGGCTGTCGGAGCTGGAGAGGTTTGAGATCGAGTGCCGTCTGCTTTTGAGCGGGGCCGGGTTTGTGCGTGCTCATCTGAGCAAATTTGATGAATATCAGCTGTTTGATGCACACCGTGCGTTTTTGAGCGGGGATTATATGCTGACCTTTACCGATCGGTTCGGAAAACTGCTGGCGCTTCGGCCGGACGTGACGCTTTCGGTGATGAAACAGGCCGCCTATCAGCCGGGAAGTGTGATCCGCAGCTATTATATGGAGGATGTGTTCCGTCTCTCGCCGGATACCCATCAATACGAAGCGCGTACGCAGATCGGTGCGGAGCTGATCGCGAAAGAATATTCACCTTCTGCGTTTGAGATCATGGACCTCGCGCAGAAAATGCTGATCTTAAGCGGACGTTCGACGGTTCTGGTGCTTTCGCATATGGG
>ONYR01000020.1 GCA_900322165.1 uncultured Eubacteriales bacterium | reverse complement strand
GCCCGAAGGGCGATGCCCGAAGGGCGATGCCCGAAGGGCGATGCCCGAAGGGCGATGCCCGAAGGGCGATGCCGCGGCGCCGCAGCCTGCAAATGCGCGACGTTGCGATACGAGGCGCCGCGATGCGCTGCCCGGCAAGGCAGGCGTCAGCATTATACATGATTGGACCCTTTCATGGCAATGGGAAAGGGGGAATTTCTTTTTTAGCACATTTGAAAATCCGCAAGAACCGCGGTTTTACAGGACTGGCAAAGACTCTCTCCGGGCTTTGCAAATTCCGTCACTTTTTTAAACAAACTCCGTTCTTTTTTTCCTTAGGCTCATCCAGTATACTTACCCTAGAAAAAATCGTTCCGATTCCGGAAAGGAAAGGAAGGTCTTACATTGAAGCGTTATCTTGCAATTGATATCGGTGCCTCCTCCGGCCGTCACATCGTGGCCTGGAAGGATGAGGCGGGCAAGCTTGTTACCGAAGAGGTCTACCGCTTCCCGAACGGCGCCAAGGAAGAGAATGGTCACCTGATCTGGGACATCGACGCCCTTGAAGCATCGGTTCGGGCCGGCATCGAAAAGGCCAAAGCCGCCTACGAGGACATTGTCAGTCTCTCGATCGACACCTGGGGCGTTGATTATGTGCTCCTGAAGGGTGATGAGATCGTGAAGCCGGTCTACTGCTACCGCGACGCGCGCACGCAGGAGTCGATTCCCGAGGTTCACGCGATCGTTCCGTTCCATGAGCTCTATCGCCGCACCGGCATTGCTTACAATTCCTTCAACACGATCTATCAGCTCTACGCGGACAAGATGGCAGGCCGTCTTGAAGGCGTCACGGATTTCCTGATGCTCCCCTGCTACCTGATGTACCGGCTTTGCGGCGTGAAGTCGCACGAGTACACCAACGCGACGACCGGCGGGCTTGTCAGCGCTGAGACCGGCGAATATGATCATGAACTGATCCGTCAGCTCGGCCTTCCCGATGAGCTTTTCCCCGCGCTTTCCCAGCCCGGCTGCGTGATCGGGACCTACGAAGGCATGCAGGTCGTGCTTTGCGCAACCCACGACACCGGCTCTGCGGTCGAGGGCATCCCGATGGAAGGCAACCATCCTTACATCTCCTCCGGCACATGGTCGCTGCTTGGCATCAAGACCGAAAAGCCGCTGACCGACAAAGTCAGCGAGGTCGAGATCTGGTCCAACGAGGGCGGTGTTCACTACAACCGCTACCAGAAAAACATCATGGGCATGTGGCTTATCAACATGCTGCAGAAGGAGCTTTGCCCGGGCAAGCCGTTCCCGGAGATCGTGGCCGAGGCTGAAGCAAGCCATTTCGATGAGACGGTCGACGCGAACGCTTCGATCTTCCTCGCTCCCGAGAGCATGAAGGCCGCGTTCGATACCGCGCTCGCCCGCCAGACCGGGCGTCCCGGCACCGCCGCGCCGGAGCTGTCCGAAGGCGACTACTTCCGCTGCGCTTACCGCTCGCTCGCGATCTGCTACAAGAAGTCGCTCGAGGAGCTTGAGAGAAACACCGGCCTTCCCTGCGAAAAGCTTTACATTGTCGGCGGCGGCGCAAAGAACCAGTTCCTCAACCGTCTCACCGAGGAAGCGATCCAGCGCGAAGTCGTGGCGCTCCCGATCGAGGCCACCGCACTTGGCAACCTGAAGATCCAGATGCTGGCCAATCCGTAAGACTGGCCAATCCGTAAGAGCACTCGCACGAAACTATACAAACAAGCACGAAACCATACAAACCCGCACAAAACACGATTCAAAAGATTTTATCAGGAGGCAATTCAAATGAAAGACGTATTAACCGCACCCTTCATGGTCGAAATGATCCGCACCATCACCAACATGTACAACCACGGTTGGGATGAGCGCAACGGTGGCAACATCAGCCTGATGCTCGATGAGAAAGAGGTCGCTGAGTACCTCGACATCGAAAACGTGCTGCGCACGATCCCGACCGGTTTCAATGCTCCTTCGCTGGTTGGCAAGTATTTCCTTGTCACCGGAACCGGCAAGTATTTCAAGAATGTTCAGTATGATCCCGAGCGCAACCTTGGTATCTTCCGCATCGCTGAGGATGCGCAGACCGCGGAGCTTCTCTGGGGCTACTGCGATGGCGGCCAGTTCACCTCCGAGCTGCCGGCCCACCTGATGAGCCACATGGCTCGCCTGACGGTCGATCCCGCAAACCGCGTTGTTATGCACTGCCACCCCGCGAACATCCTCGCGATGACCTACGTTCATGACCTCGACGAAGTTAAGTTCACCCGCACGCTGTGGCAGATGTGCACCGAGTGCATCGTTGTCTTCCCGGAGGGTGTCAACGTGCTTCCGTGGATGCTCTGCGGCACCAACGAGATCGGCGAAGCGACCGCTGAAAAGATGAAGACCGCGCGCATCGTTGTCTGGTCTCAGCACGGCATCTACGGCGCCGGCAAGGACCTCGACGAGACCTTCGGCCTCATCGAGACGGTTGAAAAGGCGGCCGAGATCTACATGAAGATCGCGCACCTCCCGCTTGTCAACACGATCACCGATGATCAGCTCCACCAGCTTGAAAAGCGCTTCAACGTCAAGGCCAGAGAGGGTTACCTGAACTGAGTCTGCTGAGGGCAGGTTTGCAGGACGGTTCATTCTGTGAAGCGCGTCTGCAGATCGCATCATTCCCTAAACATCAAACGACCGCCGGAACGGGGCAACCCATCCGGCGGTCTTTTTTTATCTAGCATAAAACTTATTCAATGGCAAACGTATACATGATCAGGTATTGATAATTGACATTCTCGCGATCGTCAGGAAAGGCGGTGGTCACGACACCCCAGACCGTAATGACCTGACCTTCCTTAAACTGATCCGCCTGAAATGTCCCGTGCGGACCGATAACTCGGAGCCAAAGCGCATGATTCCCGTTTGCTTCGGACGTAGCCGTAATGAGCAACTCATCCAGTTCCGTCGACCATTCATAGATTTCGACATACTCGATCTTGTAGTTGCTGAACTTAACGACCGACTGACTAAAACCGGCGGGGTCAGCATACACCTTGTCATAGGTCGCTCCGGCATCAGCCATTGCCTTGAGATCCGCGTTCCCGGTCAGTCCGTTAAATGCAGCCTGATGTGTCTTGATGAATTCATATGCCGACAGTGGCACTCTCTGGCTGGCGTCACTTTCTTCAACGATCAGATTTGCCAGATAATCCACGATCGATCGAAAGATCATCACCCCTTCCTGACGCTCTTTTTCCCATACCAAATCTCCTTCGGGAAGATGATAGGTGTAAGCAACCAGGCCGGTTGGTTTGCCATCATGGAATTCAGCATCGTATTCATAAGGAAAGTTCGTGCCCTTCCCTGCAAAGTGCCCGCTTCCGTTTGGCACTCCTCCGGCAAGACCTCCCTGATAACTGCCTGTGTGTGGCAGGAGACTGCCGTCTTCTCTACTGACTGTGTACACGGTGCACTGATTTGTGTCAAGCGTTCCGTCCATCAGCGCCCCACCCGCAAACGTCCCGGTAAAGTTCAGATAGACTCCGTCCGCGACTTGCGGTGCATCGAATACCCCGCTGCCGTCCGGAAGGAACGCCTTAATATCGCCTTCGTACACGCCCGTAAACCCATAATCCTGAAACATCAACGTGTAGGGATAACCGGTGATGCGCCCGTTTCCGGTCGGTACGTTGGCTTCAAAGCCTCCGGCATAGGACAGGGTGTCCGATGCGAACCGCCCTTCTCCGTTAATAGCCCCATCTGTGAACGGTCCGTCATACCTTCCTGAAATCGACATGTCACCGAATGTCATGTCGGCCGGGCAGTTTGTGAGCGTTCCGGTCAATGCAGCCCCGTTTTCGAAACTCCCCTCAAACTTGACATGTTCATTCTCCGGTACGGCTTCGTTTTCGTTGCTGCTTTGGCGCTCGAAACTGCCATTTCCCTG
>ONYR01000054.1 GCA_900322165.1 uncultured Eubacteriales bacterium | reverse complement strand
TTTGACGCGGAGTTTCTCGGCTCGCACCGCCTGATCCAGGACGGAGCCAACGTGCTGACGTCGCCGGATATGCTCTGCACGGGCGGATTTGAACAGAAAAAACTGACCTTTTCTCTTCCTGAGAGAGCGAAGCTCGTATCGGAGGACGTGGCTGCGAAGCAGACCGTGCGCATGCGGAACCAGACCGAAGAAAAGCGAAGCGCGGCCGGGATGTACCGATGGCTGTATGATGAGGTCGATACGTTCGGGCGAAGTGCGGAGTGGCTTATCATGCGCTGCGCAAGGGAAGCCGAGGAAGTGCAGCGCGGCCTGACATATTTGGAACTTAAAGGATTGATCCGAAAAGAGGGCTCGATCTTTATCAGAACATAGAGAATGAAAAACACTCGGAGGGTGTATGGCAAACTATTTGGTCATTGTGGAGTCTCCTTCAAAGGCGAAGACGATCAAGAAGTATCTTGGCAGCAGCTACACGGTAGTCGCGTCGCAGGGACATATCCGCGATCTTCCCAAGAGCCAGCTTGGCATTGATATTCAGCATGATTTTGAGCCGCATTATATTACGATCCGCGGCAAAGGTGATCTTCTCGCAGAATTGAAGAAGGAAGCCAAAAAGGCGGATAAAGTCTATCTGGCAACTGACCCTGACCGTGAGGGAGAAGCGATCTCGTGGCATCTGGCGGTGGCACTCGGACTTCAGGAGAAGGATATCCACCGTGTGACGTTTAATGAGATCACGAAAACGACGGTAAAAAGCGAGATCAAGAAGGCCAGAAAGATCGACATGGATCTTGTCAACGCGCAGCAGGCCAGACGTGCGCTGGATCGAATCGTCGGCTATGAGATCAGCCCGATCCTCTGGGAGAAGGTGAAAAAAGGTCTTTCTGCCGGCCGTGTTCAGTCGGTCGCGCTGAAGCTGCTTTGCGAGCGAGAGGATGAGATCAACGATTTCGTAAAGGAAGAGTTCTGGACACTTGAGAGCGAGTTCTCGAAAGCGGGAGCCAAGGGCGTCCTTGCTACAAGACTTTCGAAGATGGACGGAGCGAAGGCGGAGGTTCACAGCGAAGCCGAGGCGGATGCGATCATTCAGCGAGCGCAGGATGCGGCCGAGATGACGGTGAAAGAGATCCGTACCGGCCGGCGCGTCCGCAAGTCTCCGGATCCGTTTACGACAAGTACGCTTCAGCAGGAAGCGAGCCGCCGTTTGAATTTTACACCGTCCAAGACCATGCGCATCGCGCAGGAGCTGTATGAGGGTGTGGAGA
The DNA here is from genome assembly GCA_900322165.1 of uncultured Eubacteriales bacterium. Taxonomy (GTDB): domain Bacteria; phylum Bacillota; class Clostridia; order Lachnospirales; family Bianqueaceae; genus RUG760. The sequence continues at coordinate 4,375 of ONYR01000054.1, read as the reverse complement.
TCCCTGGCCGCGGACCGGTCGGCTTGATCTCTTATCTGCGTACGGATTCGACCCGTATTGCGGAGGAGATGCAGGTAGCCGCGAAGAATCTGATTCGTGAGTCCTTCGGCGAGACGTTCATCAACACGGAAGAGAGACAGCAGAGGGGCGGACGGATCCAGGATGCGCATGAAGCCATTCGTCCGACGGACCTGACGCTGGCGCCGAATAAACTGGAAAAAACACTGAGCCGTGACGGATATCGGCTGTACAAGTTGATCTGGGATCGTTTCCTGGCAAGCCAGATGGCTGCGGCCGAGTACGAGACGCAGCACATCTCGGTAGAGGGCGGCGGCCTTGAGTGGCTCGCGACCGGATCGGTGCTTCGCTTTGCCGGATTTATGAAGGTGTACAGCCCGGCGGATGATGAAGAAGAGAAGATCGTCACGATCGACGGACTGAAGGAAGGCGATGCGGTCTCGATCCGAAAGATCGACAAAACGCAGCACTTCACTCAGCCCCCGGCGCGCTACACCGAAGGTACGATGGTCAAGGCGCTCGAGGATAACGGTGTCGGCCGCCCGAGTACATACGCTCCGACGATCGCGACGTTAACCGACAGAGGATACGTAGAGAAAGAGAAAAAAGCGCTCTACGTCACGGAACTCGGCAGTGTTGTCAACGAGTTTACCGAAAAATACTTCGATATCATCGACAATGTCGGATTCACCGCTGAGATGGAGACCCGCCTGGACAAGGTCGAAGAAGGCAAGGAGGAGTGGAAGCAGCTGCTCCGTGAATTCTATAAGGCCTTCGAGCCTCAGGTAGAAAAGGCGCGCTCGGAAGCGGAAAAGGTAAAGGTCGAGGATCAGGTGACCGATGTCATCTGCGACAAGTGCGGCCGCAACATGGTCCTGAAAAACGGACGCTTCGGCAAGTTTTATGCCTGCCCGGGATTCCCGGAATGCCGCAACACCAAGCCGTTCTTTGAAGTGATCGATGCAAGCTGCCCGAAATGCGGCGGACTTGTCTATGTCAAGAGGACACGTAAGGGTCGTCTGTATTATGGGTGCGAACATAATCCGGAATGCGACTTCATGTCCTGGGACAAACCGTCGGTCAAGAACTGCCCGAAATGCGGACAGCGTCTGTATGAAAAGCGCGGACGCAGCCGCAAGCTCGTGTGCATGGCCGATAACTGCGGCTACTCAGAGGTTCTGCCGGATAACGAAGGCGAGAACTGAGTGCGCTGATTGATTTCGCGGCAAAGAATCAGATAGAGAAAACCGCCGGGCAAAGGCCTGAGCGGAGCTTAATACCCACTGCGCCGGCTCTTGATGAGAGGCCGGCAGAATGTCAGATCAGGACAAGCGTGAGGAAACCATCCTGAGCAACATGGGCCTGGTTCCCTACGTCGTATCACAGATGGAATCCCAGCTTCCACCGCTCATGTCGTTTGAGGATGCGAAGCAATGCGGATATGAAGGGCTCATCATGGCGGTCGACAGCTATGATGAGCGTCTCTCGAGCTTCAGCACCTATGCGATCATGAAGATCCGAGCAGCGATCATCAAGGGCGAGGAAGCGTACGGAGAGTTAACGCGCGCGCAGCGCCGAAGAGCGGCCTCCTGGGATAAAGCACGACAGGAGATGGCGCTTTTGGACGCTGACGTGGATGAAGAGATCGCCGAGATCTCGCGTCATTTTTCTGTGAGTGTGAATAAGGGACGGAACTGGGAGCGTTACTCTCGCCTCGAGGTTGTCTATCTGGAGAACTGCCCGGACAGTCAGATGCGTCTGCTTCGCGAAGATGAGGCGCGGATCGGCCTGTCGCTTGAAATGCAGTGGGAGTCCGATGAACTGAAACGAGCCATCAGCTTTCTGAGCCCCGAAGAAGCGCTTGTCATTCTTGAGATTTTCTATAAAGAGAAATCGCAGAACGCAATCCAGAAACAATACGGGATCGGCAAGAACTATCTGCGCGAGGTCAAGAGGCGTGCCCTTGCCAAGCTGAGGCAGACGCTCGAAAACGGCGGACGGCCGCTCGCAGTCGATGAGGCCGAGGAGAAGCGTCAAAGAGCAAAGGAAAAGCGACGGAAAAATGCCGGGAATCTGAAGAAAACAGCGGAAACTTTTCTGCAAACGGATTCAAAATTTGCTTTACATTAAAACATGAAAGTGGTATAATGCCACTTTGTGAGACTATTCCACACGCGCGTGGATCAACCGGCCAGGTGCCTTCGGGTCGCCGGTTTAAGAAGCCGCGGAGGAAAAAAACCAAGAGGAGGACAACTATGAGTGTCATTTCCATGAAACAGCTGCTGGAAGCCGGTGTCCATTTCGGACATCAGACCCGCCGCTGGAACCCCAAGATGGCTCCGTACATTTTCACGGAGCGCAACGGTATCTACATCATCGACCTGCAGAAGACCAGCCGCAAGGTTGACGAAGCGTATGCCGCTGTCAAGAAGATCGTAGCCGAGGGCGGCACCGTTCTGTTCGTCGGCACCAAGAAGCAGGCTCAGGAGACCATGAAGGTCGAAGCCGAGCGCTGCGGGATGTACTACGTCAACAGCCGTTGGCTGGGTGGCGAGCTGACCAACTTCAAGACCATCAGAAGCCGCGTCGACCGTATGGAAGAGCTGGAGAGAATGGAAGAGGACGGCACCTTTGATCTGCTGCCCAAGAAGGAAGTCATCAACCTGCGCAAAGAGCTTGAAAAGCTCCAGAAGAACCTGAACGGTATCCGCGATATGCGTCGCCTGCCGGACCTGATCTTCATTGTTGACCCGCACAAAGAGCGTATCGTTGTTCAGGAAGCTCATATCCTGGGCATCCCGACGGTTGCTATCGTTGATACCAACTGCGATCCGGAAGAGATCGATTACGTGATCCCGGGCAATGACGACGCGATTCGCGCTGTCAAGCTTATCGCCGGCATGATCGCTGACGCTGTCATCGAAGCCAAGGAAGGCGAAGTCGTTACCGATGCTGAAGAAGCTGCCACGGAGACCGAAGAAGCTGAGGAGGAAGAAGCATAATGGCTGTTACTGTTACCGCTGCAATGGTCAAGGCGCTGCGTGATATTACGCAGGCCGGTGTTATGGACTGCAAAAAGGCCCTGATCGAAGCTGAAGGCAATCAGGAAGCTGCTGTTGAGATCCTGCGCAAGGCAGGTCTGGCAATGGCTGCCAAGAAATCCAGCCGTATCGCGGCTGAAGGACTTGTCAACTTCGCAATCTCCGAAGACGGCAAGAAGGCTGCCATCGTTGAAGTTAACTCCGAGACCGACTTCGTTGCCAAGAACGAACTGTTCCGCAACTTCGTCGCAAAGGTTGCCAAGCAGGCTCTGACCACCAAGGCCGCTAACCTTGACGAGTTCAAGGCTGAGCCCTGGATCGACGATCCGAGCCAGACTGTCGGCGATGCACTTGTTGCACTCGTTGCAGTTATCCATGAGAACCTCCAGATTCGTCGTTTCGAGATCTTCGAGTCTGAGAACTATATCGCTTCCTACATCCACGGCCAGGGCAAGATCGGTGTCCTTGTCGACATGGGCTGCCAGGAAGTCAATGACGTTGTCAAAGACGCCGGCAAGCACATCGCTATGCAGGTCTGCGCTATGAACCCGCAGTTCCTCGACGAAGCTTCCGTCGATCCGGCATGGGTCGCAAAGGAAAAGGAAATCATCCTTGCCCAGATCGCCCAGGATCCGAAGAACGCCAACAAGCCCGCCATGGTACAGGAAAAGATGTCCATCGGTAAGCTCAACAAGCGTTACAAGGAAGTCTGCCTGCTCGATCAGGAATACTCCTTCGGCGATGACCAGACCGTAGCCCAGTACCTCAAGGAAACCTCCAAGAAGGTCGGCTTCGAAGTCAGCGTCAAGAAGTTCATCCGCTACGAAACCGGCGAAGGCATCGAAAAGAAAGAAGAAAACTTCGCAGAAGAAGTCGCAAAACAAATGCAGAACTAAGCTAGGAAAAGCATAAAGGAACCGTCCGCAAGCTCGCTTGCAGGACGGTTTTTTTATGCTTTTACGAGCCAAAACACACGAGGACGAAGGTGCGCAGCACCGGAGTCCGAGGCGTTTTGGCGGTCGCGGGAGTCTGCGCAACGCGAAGCGCTTGCGCAGGACGGAGCGACCAAGCTTAGTTCACCTCTCCGGAGCAAGCTTGCTTGCGACCGGAGTTTTTTGTATTTGAGAAACGCAAAACGCACGAGGACGAAGGCACAAAGTGCCGGAGTCCGAGGCGTTTTGAGGACGCGAGCGGACGAATAGTTGTAAATACTTTTCCGTTGACAAAGACATAGCTCATAATTAAAATGAATTGTAATGTTATACTCGAAAGTATAAGCTTTCATGATAGAAAAGGTGGTGTGAAATATGATCTGT
>ONYR01000113.1 GCA_900322165.1 uncultured Eubacteriales bacterium | reverse complement strand
TACATACCGCCGTGACAATCGATCTCGACCGTGTCCTCGCCGGTAAAATTGTTGGGTCCGCGCATCACAAGGGCGATCACTTCATCGATCATTTCACCGTTCTCAGGGTCGATGATAAAACCGTGTCTGGCGGATGAGTTGGGAGTTTTTGCCAGGGATCTTCCTTTAAAAATGCGCTCACAGCAAAGAATCGCCTCCGGCCCGGAAACCCGGATCACCGCCAGTCCTCCGACTCCGATCGGTGTCGATAAGGCACAGATCGTCGCATCTTCTCGCATAAAATCCCTCCTCCCTTAGTAGAATAACTGTTCAGTTACTTGAATTATAAAACATGGGTGCTGCCGATCTGCAGCACCCACGATTTTAATGTCTTCTCTTAGGCGTGATAATCACCTTGCGGTACGGCTCTTCACCGTCGCTGTGCGTCTCGACGCCGCGGTCGGACTGCAGAGCCGAATGAATGATACGGCGCTCGTACGGATTCATCGGTTCCAGAACGACCCGGTGACCGGTGCGTTTTGCCTTTTTCGCCATGTTGACCGCCAGCTTTTCGAGCGTTTCCTGACGGCGTGCGCGATAACCTTCGGTATCGAGCTTCAGGCGAACATGATCCTCGCGGTCCTTGTTGACAACGAGCGTAGCAAGATACTGGAGAGAATCCAGCGTTGCGCCGCGCTTGCCGATGATCAGACCCATGCCCTCACCGACGATGTTGACATCAAGAATACCTTCTTCGGAGAAAGCGGTCTCGATCGTTGCTTCGATGCCCATTGCCTTGAGCAGCGTGGTAAGGAACTCACGAACCTGCTCCATGACCTTGTCTGCATCAGCGGGAATCGGATAGACCTTCGGCTCAAAGCTGCGCACTGCCGGAGCTTCTTCCTTGACTTCCTCGTTTTCCTTCGGAGCATTCGCCGACTGCTTTTCCGCACGGTCGCTGCGATCGTAGCGGTCAGCACGGTCATCTCTGCGTCCGCGGTTGTCGCCTCTGGAGCGGCCATCGCGGGAGCGATCGTCACGGCGCTGTCTCTCTTCCGGCTTCTTTCCGGCATTCGCCTTTCTCAGGCGCTGCTCGATCGTATCGTTGATAACGACCTTTTCACCGGTGACCGTCAGGCCTTCGACTTCGATGGTGTGCGTCTCTTCCGGCTCATCCGCTGCTTCAGCAGGAGCTGCCGGCGTTTCTTTTACGGTCTCAGGCTTGGTTTCCTTTTTCTTTTCGGGCTTGACTTCAGGCTTCTTTTCAACCTTCTTTTCCGGTTTCTTTTCAGCCTTAACCTCAGGTTTTACCTCAGGCTTTGTTTCAACCGCTGCGGGAGAAGCTTTGACTTCTTCTTCAACGGCTTCTTCCTTCAGCGTAGCGCGGATTTTCACGGATTTGGAGAACAGTCCGAGTAGACCCTTGCTCTCGCTAAGGACTTCTATATTGACTTGATCCTGCGGCACTCCCAGCTGAATCATCGCGGCAGTGATCGCTTCATCTTTGGTTTTTCCGGTAACTTCAACGGATCTCATTCGGAGACCTCCTCTTTCTGCACGTCGTCAAGAGCCTCCGTTACATCCTCTGCCGTCTCTTTTGCAGCTTCAGCAACTTCCGTTACGGTTTCTTCCACCGTTTCAAACGTTTCTTCTGCCGCACTGACTTCCTCGGCGATCTCATTTTCGATCACTTCGGGAGCCTCTTCAACGATCTCAGATACAACGTCCTCTTTGGCCTCAGCGGGAAGAGCAGCTGCCTGCTTCGCCTGCTGATTTAACGCAGCCCGCTTATTTCCGGAAAGAGCTGCCTTACTCTGTGCATTGGAAGCGGCACCTAAACGTCCGCCGGTGGCCTTGTCCACCTTTGATTTACTGTTGGCCTGAGCAGCTTTTTTGGCTGCCAGCTCATCGCGGCGTTTAACCGCTTCTTTGTATTCCTCCCGGTCGATGATCGCATCAGAGATGATCTGGGAGAAAATAGCGAAAATGTTGCCCGCGATCCAGTAAAGACCAAGTCCAAGCGGCATCTGAGCCGTGAAGAAAAGGGTCATGATCGGGAAAACGTAGGTCATCATTTTCATAGACTGCTGAGACGTGTCTGCGATTCCGTCCGGGCTAGCCATCTTCTGGCGCTTTTCGGTCGCTGCCTGAGAGAGCCAGCTCTGCAGGAAGGTCGTTCCGCCGGAGATGAGCGGGAAAAGAATGCCCCATCCCTTCCAGCCGGGAGCTTCCGACAGGTTGAAGGTCAGTGCTTCGACACTCGTGATACCGAAGGTATTGTATTCGGTAACCAGCTCATAGTCTTTGATAAATTCCGCGTTGGAAGCCAGACCGAAGGTCTCGATCAGTTCCTTCCACTGCGTACGCGACAGGTGATAGAGAAGATCCATCACCGAGGTGTTCGTGGTCACATCGAACTTTCGCAGTCCGTTGATAACCGTGCTGAAATTGGTAGTCAGGATATCGCCGTAGCCGGATTGTCCCTGGACGATCGTAGCCAGATTTTCGTAGAGATTTCCGATCGTATTGACATAGAACGGAACATTTCTCAGAACTTCGAACAATGCGAAAATGATCGGCATCTGGATCAGCAGCGGCAGGCATCCGGACATCGGATTGGCCTTATTCTGCTTATACAGCTCCTGAATCTCCGCCTGCATGCGCTGGTTGGATTCAGGGTCCTTTTTGTTTTTGTACTTTTCCTGTATTTTCTGGACCTTCGGCTGAAGGCGTGTCATTCGTCTGGAAGAACGCTGCTGGTTAAGCATCAGCGGCATCATGGCAAGACGCACGATCAAGGTAAACAGGACGATCGTAATGGCGAGTGCCTGACTCGTCGTCCATCCGCTGATTACAGCGAACAAACCGTTGAAGATCAGGGAAAGCAAAAGGGCAAACGGCTTGAGTAACCAGTTAGTCGTTGCCGCCAACACAATCTTCATGAATCGGAATCTTCCTCTCTCTGAACTGTTTGCGGTCTGCGATCATGGGACAGGATCGTATCCGCCTGGATTAAATGGATGACATCGCAAAATACGTTTGACAGCCAAACGGCTGCCTTTGGCCGCACCGTATTTCGAAACTGCTTCAAACGCATACGTAGAGCAGGTCGGATAAAAACGGCAGCACGGCTTTTTCAGCGGTGAGATATACTTTCGGTAGAAAGTAATTACCGCAAGCAAAAGCTTTTTCATATTTTTTCTTTAACAATGCCAAGACCCTTGCCCAGCCGGCGCAGCGATACTTCCATATCGGTGCTCTTTTTTGTAATGGCGCCTTTACGGGCAATAATGACTATGTCCCATCCGGATCTGTATTCATCCTCGTGAAGGCGGTAGGCCTCTTTGATGATACGCTTGACGCGGTGCCGGATGACACTGTTTCCGATTTTTTTCGACACAGTGATACCCAAACGGTTCTCGGGTAAATCGTTCTCCAAAACATACATCACGATCATCTGGTCCGCACGAGATTTCCCGTCGTGGTAGATCCGTCTGAAATCTAGGTTTTTTAGACTTTCCATTCTTTAGGATTTTCCGAAAGATATCGAAAGATAAAATTTGAATCGGAAAACGGGCACAAATCGTTTTCTGTGCCGTTCGCCGATTCAAATTGGATCCGAGTATGGAAAAATCAGGCCGTCAGAACCTTTCTGCCCTTGTTTCTTCTTCTGGAAAGAACCTTACGGCCGTTAGCGGTTCTCATTCTCTTTCTGAAGCCATGCTCTCTCTTGCGCTGCTTGGTCTTCGGACGAAACGTAGTTACCATGGGTGAACACCTCCTTCATTTAGAGCACCTTGATATTATATTTGAAACGCCCCCCTTCCGTCAAGCATTTTTTTTAGTTTTAAAGCGGGTGAAAATGGCTTAAAATGGGGATTTCCGGGCCACCCTCTAAAGGTTGTTTCCAAGATTCCCCCATCCACAATATCTTGTATTTTTACCTTTCCTTCTACCACAAAGTTTATGATTTTTTACTTTTTCCCAATTTGGTTAAATTTGCGAAAAACCGGGTTATCCACAAAATTATCCACTATTTTTCCACTTTTGTTGACAATCGGTGAAAATGTTTTTGACGGGGCGCTGTCTTTCTTGCATGATTACGGCTTTTTTAAACCTGTGCATTAAAAAAACGAGTTATCCACAGTATCCACCGACTTTGTAAACAGTTTCAATTTTCTCCAAAATTGTTGATAACTCTCCCTATTTTTGCTATCATAGTTCCATTCTGTCCACAATTTGGCAGATAATGACAGAAATCTTGCAAGTTATCCACAACTTACCATGATTTTTTGTTAACAACTCTTCCGTTTTTTGGAGGTTTTATATGAATTTAGACGCATCAAAGGTATGCGCTGATTTGAAGGAACTCTTGCAGCAGCGAGTTTCCGAGATCAGCTACAATACCTGGTTTTCCGGTTTAAAGCCGGTCACGAT
>ONYR01000228.1 GCA_900322165.1 uncultured Eubacteriales bacterium | reverse complement strand
TCAAGATCCATGTGCATACCGAAACTCCCGGCGCGGTGCTTACCAAGGCGACCGAAGCGGGCGTGGTGAACTTCACCAAGGTGGAGAACATGGACGTTTCTCATCAGCATGTGCTGAAGCTGCAGGATGCGGTCAAGAAGCAGACGCCTCAGAAGGATGTCGGCTTTATCTCGGTTGCAGCCGGAGACGGCATCAAGAACATCTTCACCGAGCTGGGCGTTGATTACGTCATCAGCGGCGGTCAGACGATGAACCCGAGCACCGAAGATATTCTGAAGGCAGCGGGCGAAGTGAACGCGAAAGAGATCTATGTTCTTCCGAATAACAAGAACATCATCCTTGCCGCTCAGCAGGCCGCAGCCATTATTAAAGAGAAGGTTCTCCATGTTATCTCGACTAAGAGCATCCCGCAGGGTATCGCCGCGATGATCGGCTATATGCCGGGCGAGAACTATGAGACGAACTCGGAGAGCATGAACGAGAGCGTCAATGCCGTCGTTTCCGGTTCGGTCACCTATGCGGTTCGTGATACGCATATGGGTGAGTTTGAAATCAAGGAAAACGATATTCTTGCACTCAAGAACGGAGAGCTCTGCAAGGTCGGCACCGACCTGATGGAGACGACCTGTGCGCTTTTGGATGAGATGATCTCCGATGAGACAAGTATTCTTACCATCTTCTACGGCGAGGATGCTTCCAGGGAGCAGGCGGAAGCGCTGCGCGACAAGGTCAGCGAGTCCTATCCCGGAATTGAAGTCGAAGTACAGGAAGGCGATCAGCCGATCTACTATTTCCTGCTTTCGGCGGAATAAATTCAGTTCTGAACGTACATAGTGAAACTACAAGGAAATCCCGGCTCTGCCACGGCAAAGCCGGGATACTGATATCATGGAAGATTTAAACAAGATTCCGCTGACGGCACTGAAGGGAATCGGAAACAGCCGAGCGGAGCTGTTTTTCCGTGTCGGGGTCGAAAACGCGGCGGATCTGTTGGAATACTATCCGAGAAGCTACCTGGACGAAAGAACCCGGGTGGCCATCAAGGATGCGGCGGAGGACGAGGAGGTCATCATTCGTGCCAAACTCGTCGGGGAGCCGAAAAACTTCCATAAAGGCCGTTTTACGATCACGAACGCACGGATCGAAGATGAGAGCGGAGCCCTGGCAGTCGTCTGGTTTAATCAGCCTTATCTTATCAAAAGCCTGGTGGTCGGCGGCGAATACCTGTTTAAAGGCAGGATCAAACGGAATTACAATCGCAAACAGCTGACAGCCCCGAAGATCCAGCGGATCGCGGAGGATATGGGGCCGGGCCTTGTGCCGGTCTATCCGCTTGGCGGCGGACTGACGCAGAAAATGGTTCGCAGCGCGGTTTCACAGGCTCTGGCGATGATGGATGACAGTGCGGATTACCTACCGGTTTCGTATCGGCAGGGAAAGATGGGACGGCCTGAGGCCATCCGCACGATGCACCTTCCGAAGAGCTTTGAAGATCAGGAAGCGGCGAGAAGCCGTCTGGCTTTCGATGAGCTGTTTATTCAGCAGATGGCCCTCCGCAAGACCCGCATGGGCGAAGAGTCCATGCGGATCGGCAAGAAACTCCCGGGAGACGCAGAGAAGATCAAAAGCTTCCTTTCTTCGCTCCCGTTCGAACTGACCGGCGCACAGAAACGCTCGTGGACGGAGATCGAAGCGGACCTTCGGTCGGACAAAGCGATGATGCGGCTGCTGCAGGGCGATGTCGGATGCGGCAAGACCATGGTCGCGCTGCTCTCAATTTACCAGACTTTCCTCAGCGGCTATCAAAGCGCGATGATGGTGCCGACCGAGGTGCTTGCAAGGCAGCACCTGGAGGAAGCCGTCAAGCTGCTGGCACCGCTTGGAGTTAAAGTAGCCCTGCTGACCGGCAGCGTGCTCGGGAAAGAGCGCAAAGGCGTTCTTGAAGGGCTGGCGGACGGATCGATCCATGCCGTGATCGGCACGCACGCCTTGATCTCAGACCCGGTCGCTTATGCGAATCTGGGCCTTGTCATCACCGATGAACAACACCGTTTCGGCGTGCGTCAGCGCCTCGCGCTGAGCGAAAAGGGTGAAGCGGTGAACGTGCTTGTTATGACCGCGACCCCGATCCCGCGGACCCTCGCGATGATCCTGTACGGGGATATGGATATCTCGATTATTGATGAGATGCCGCCCGGACGCATTCCGATCCGCACATTTAAGGTGGACCGGACATACGAGGAGCGGCTGTACGCGTTCATGCGGAAGCAGGTGGAGGATGGCCATCAGGTCTATGTCATCTGTCCGATGGTGGAGGCGGAAGAGGAAAACGAAAAAGCGGATCCCGATGAAGAAGGCTGGGAGAGCGAGCGTCCGTTTGCGGAGGCGGAGGAAGAGGAAGGCCTGAACCTCAGGTCTGCGGTGGAATACGCAGACTTTCTCCAGCGCATCGTATTTCCGGATCTGAAGATCGGACTGCTGCACGGTA
>ONYR01000112.1 GCA_900322165.1 uncultured Eubacteriales bacterium | reverse complement strand
TACTGCATGCCGACGATCCGCTCCACCGTCGAGATCAAGACCGCGTCCCTCGGTGACGACTCCATCCTCTACGGCGACCTCGCCATGATCGAGGAAGCGGAAGCATAAGGAACACTTCGGAGACGGCCGCTCCACCGCGTCTGCTCCGCTTTGATTCATTGCAACACAAAAGACCGCTGAACCCATTTCGGATTCAGCGGTCTTATTTGTTTTGTTATGCTTTCAGGCAGCTGCGATCAGCTTCGCTACAGCTTAGCGATCGTTATTGCGGCCGCCGCGGCGGAAGCCACGGTTGCCATTCTTCTCTCCGCCTTCCGGAGGAGGAAGCAGCGCTTTGCGGGAAACCTTGACCTTGCCCTGATCGTCGATGCCGATGACCTTAACCATCAGCTCATCGCCGACCTCAAGGACATCTTCGACCTTGTTGACGTAGTCGTAGCTGATCTCGGACAGGTGCAGCAGCGCATCCTTGCCCGGCAGCAGCTCAACGAACGCACCGAAGTTCGCAAGACGAACGACCTTTGCGTTGTAGATCTCGTCCATCTGGATCTCCTTGGCGATGGTCTCGATCGTCTTGATGGCCTTGCGGCACATCTCTTCGTCGACGCCAAGGACGTAAACGGAACCGTCTTCCTCGATGTCGATCTGGGTACCGGTCTCCTCAATGATCTTGTTGATCATCTTGCCCTTCGGTCCGACAACCTCACCGATCTTGCTGATACTGATCTTGGTAGAAAAGATCTTCGGAGCATAAGCGGACAGGTGCTCTCTGGGCTCAGCGATCGCCTTCGCCATGACTTCGTCAAGGATGTACAGACGAGCCTCACGGGTACGCTCGATAGCGCCCTCGATGATGGCGCGGGTCAGACCCTTCACCTTGATATCCATCTGGATCGCGGTGATACCCTTGTGGGTTCCGGCAACCTTGAAGTCCATGTCGCCGAAGAAGTCCTCAAGGCCCTGGATATCGGTCAGCAGGACAAAATCATCGTCCGTCTCACCGGTAACAAGACCGCAGGAGATACCGGCCACTGCGGATTTCAGCGGAACACCGGCTGCCATCAGTGCCAGAGAGGAAGCGCAGATGCTTCCCTGAGAGGTGGAACCGTTGGAGCTTACGACCTCAGACACGCTGCGGATCGCATAGGGGAATTCCTCCGGGCTCGGAAGAACCGGAACCAGAGCACGCTCTGCGAGCGCACCATGACCGATCTCACGGCGTCCGGGACCGCGGCTGGGCTTAGTCTCGCCGACGGAATAGGAAGGCATGTTGTACTGATGCATGTAACGCTTGCTCTCGACGTTCACATCGAGGGAGTCAAGGATCTGACGCTCACTCATCGCGCCAAGCGTAACAATGTTAAGGACCTGCGTCTGGCCGCGCTTGAAGAGCGCACTGCCGTGAACGCGCGGAATAACGTCGATCTCTGCAGACAGAGGACGGATCTCGGTCATCTTACGGCCGTCAGGACGCTTGCCGTCGACCTTGATCATCTTGCGGACGGTCTTCTTCTGGTACTGATACACACCCTCAGCAACGTAAGGCAGCATCTTCTCCTGCTCTTCCTCGCTCAGGGTCGCAATGTAAGCTTCAAAGTCCTCGGTAACCTTGGCAACGCGCTCGTCGCGGATCATCTTGTCATCTGCGAAGACGACTTCTTCCATCTGCTCGGGCGGGCAGACCTTCTTCAGGGCTTCAAATACATATTCCGGAACGACCTGCTCCTCGTAAGCATGTTTCGGCTTGCCGCAGGCAGCAACGATCTCGTTGATCCAGGCAACGATCTTCTGGTTGGTCTCATGAGCGAAGAAAATCGCTTCGATCATCTTCGCTTCCGGCACTTCGTTCGCACCGGCTTCGATCATAACGACCTTCTCCGCGGTGGAAGCCACGGTCAGATCCAGATCGGTAACCTTGCGCTGCGCGCTGGTGGGGTTGATGATGAGCTCACCATCGACCATACCGACGTTGACAGCACCGACCGGGCCGTAGAACGGGATATCGGAAATGGAAACCGCGATGGAGGAACCCAGCATAGCCAGGGTCTCCGGCGCGCAGTCCTGATCCACGCTCAGAACGGTGTTAACGATCGAAACATCATTGCGGTAATCCTTCGGGAACAGCGGACGCATCGGACGGTCGATGCAGCGTGCCGTCAGGGTAGCATTTTCGCTCGGACGTCCCTCGCGCTTTAAGAAGCCGCCCGGGATCTTGCCGATCGAATACATTTTTTCTTCATAATCAACGCTCAGAGGGAAGAAATCAACACCTTCTCTGGGCTTTTTGGAAGCCGTAGCGGTAGACAGCACCGTCGTCTCACCGTAGGTGAGGATGACTGCGCCGTTCGCCTGCTCCGCAACCTTGCCGATTTCGGCTTTCAGCTTGCGGCCGGCCAACTCCATCTCAAAAATCTGTGACATGTAACAAACCTCCTGTATTCGTTACGAACCCAACCGGTGAAGCGCTCGCTCCACCTTCGAACAACATTTTTCTCAGACAGTAAAGTTGCAGACCCCCCAAGGGGAGATCTGCAACCCTGTAGTCTTCGATTAGCGGCGGATACCCAGCTTTTCGATCAAAGCACGGTAAGCTTCAATATCCTTGGACTTCAGATAGTCCAGAAGACCGCGGCGGCGACCGATCAGCATCAGCATACCGCGGCGGGAATGATGGTCCTTCTGATGAGACTTCATATGCTCTGTCAGATGGTTGATACGATCGGTAAGGATCGCAATCTGGACTTCCGGAGATCCGGTGTCCTTCTCGTCACGTCCGAACTGCTTGATCAGTTCCTGTTTTCTTTCTTTGGTCATGATAAAACCCTCCATGATATAAAATTCTCCTTCAGCTAAGTCGCGGTTTGGAGGCACCGATGACTGAGCCGAGGAACGTGCTACAAATCGGTATTATAACATCCGAGAGCCCTTCAGGCAAGTACTTTTTGCGCCTTTTTCATATCATTTCACAATGCTCTCATTCTCTGTTATAATACACATAATCAGACTGCCGGCAGGCGGCAGCGATCATTCAGTAAGGCAGAAAGGAGGAACCCGGGCATGGCTTTGTCAAACAGTGAAACCAACACATCCAGCAAGCGCAAGACGATCCTGCACATGGACATGGATGCCTTCTACGCCGCCGTTGAGGTGCTCGACAATCCGTTTCTCAAGGGAAAAGCGCTCATCATCGGAGCGCTGCCTAGCGAGCGCGGCGTTGTCTCGACCTGCTCCTACGAAGCCCGCAAGTTCGGAGTTCACTCCGGCATGAGCATCAAGGACGCCTACCGTCTCTGCCCCCACGGCATCTACATGCACGGGCACTACCACCGCTATCACGAGATCTCCGATCAGGTTCACGAGATCCTGCTTTCCTACACCGACCAGATCGAATTTGT
>ONYR01000332.1 GCA_900322165.1 uncultured Eubacteriales bacterium | reverse complement strand
TCGGTAAGGGTGGATTTGTGCTCCATCGCTTCGAGGATCTGCGCGCCGGTGATCTCGTCCCAGGGCGTCGTGATGATGGTCGCGACCTGGTTCGACTCACGCAGCAGGTTGACGCACTCCGCGAGCTTGGCCTCGCTCATGCCATCGGTACGGGAAAGGACGATCGAGTTGGCATGGCCGATCTGGTCATTGTAGAACTCGCCGAAGTTCTTCGCGTACATCTTGCACTTCTTCGCGTCCGCGACGGTCGTGAAGCTGTTGAGCTCAACTCCCTCGATCCCAAGGTTCTGCACCGCGCGGATAACGTCGGAAAGCTTGCCGACGCCCGAGGGCTCGATCAGGATGCGGTCCGGGCTGAACTGCGCCATGACCTTTTTCAGCGCGTTACCGAAATCACCGACCAAAGAGCAGCAGATGCAGCCCTGGCTCATCTCCGTGATCTCGATGCCGGAATCCTGAAGGAAACCGCCGTCGATCGCGATCTCACCAAATTCATTCTCGATCAGCACCAGCTTTTCACCCTGAAAAGCCTCTGCGATCAGTTTCTTAATCAATGTTGTCTTTCCGGCACCCAAAAAGCCGGAGAAGATATCGATCTTTGTCATCGTTCATACCTCCTGAATGTATTCAATTGCGCAAAATTGATTTAGTTGTCAACTGTATATTATACCGCTGTGATCTTGGTTTTTCAAGACCGCCGAAGCCCTCTTCCGCGCAAAATTGAGATTTATTCTCAAAATCAGCCTGACGCTAATCAAAAAAATTTATCGGCTGATGCCGAAAAGGTATTGCGCACCGCCTGCAGCTTTGTTATAATGCAATACTTGCACTTTATAAAACGACAAAGGAGGTAGATTACCATGGTCATGATGCAGTCCTATCCCGTCATTGATCTCTCCGCGACCGGCGCGAATATCGAGCGTCTCCGCAAAGCGCGCGGATTGAGCGTGCGGGACCTGCAAGACTACTTCGGCTTTGAAGCGCCGCAGGCCATCTACAAATGGCAGCGCGGGCAGTCCCTGCCGACCGTAGACAATCTCTACGCGCTCAGCGCTTTGCTCCATGTTCCGATGGAAACCATCCTGGTTTCCTCCACTCCTTCCGTAATATACAAAGAGGCTGTTTGCGAAAGCAAGCAGCCTCTTCCTTTTTATCCGTTCTTCGGTTTTGTTTTCTGGTCTCCCCGACGCAGAGGGATGCGTCAAAGTAAGGCGATGTCACCATCCATTGTTTCAAAGCTTCTGCTGTCTGCGCGCCTTGACCCTTTCGGGGCTAGCCTCGCTGCCTGAGCGTCCGCTTTGAAGTTTTAGCGGCATTAGCTCCGCTATCCAAATCCTATTATCCTGATCTGTGGAGGTGTGAGATCGTCGGTGGCAAGTGCGCCCGTTTGCGATAGGGCAAGGATGGAGAACGCCAGAGCGTTGGTCGAAGCGAACTTCACCCGGTTAATTGTACTGATCACTCAGTGTTTTCAGGTTCTGCCGTAGCAGTTCCTGAGTCTGCAGCATTACCGTTCATCTGCAGCTGAACCGATGGGCCATGCCCGCCCTTGCCGCATCCCTCTGCGCCGGAAAGACCGAAGGCCGGTTCGTCTCCTGCCGGAGATCTCTTAGGCGAGATCTCCGGTCATGAAGAATTCGAACACTTCGTCGAAGCTGGCGTTGACATCGAAGGGCATTTCGATGTCAACCACCGCGTTGACGACGCAGCGGTCGATCTCCGCTGAGACGGACTCAGCTTTGCGGGAAAGGTCGGTGAGGTATCCCCGCACCTTGTTTCGGTTGAAGGTGATGGTTTTCACCTTTTTGACGTCACACTTGTAGCTGACCTGGTTGCCTTCCTGATTGAAGCGGTAACCGTAACCGCCGTTCGCGATGGTTACCTCGGAGGCGCGCAGGTTCGCCATCGTGCGCAGGATCTCGGCCGCCTGCTGTCTGGCGCGGTTGAGGGTGACCTCTGCGTCGATGTCGATCGGCAGGGCGTTCTTGGTCGTGCGGATCGCTCCGGAGAGCTTCTCCTTCAGATCAAGAAGATACAGCACCATCGACACCACGTCGGTCATGTGGGCCGCGTAGTCGGAGGGGTTGACCTCCAGGACTTCCTCATCCTGATAGGACGGGTCGACCTTGTGTCTCAGGTATGTGCTCTTGGTCTGCAGCAAATTGGAATTGTCGCTCATCAGCAGCTCGGCTTCCTGGATCAGGGAGTCGATCTTGTTCTGATAGCGGAAAGCTTCTTTCAAATTCATGGTATTCCTCCATTTCCGGCCGGGCTCCATCCGCCGGCCCTTTCGTTGTCTCTCGTTTGTTTCTGAAAGCATGATACCATCCCGCGCACCCTCTGTCATTGAACCGCTGGTTCAAAAACGAAGGTACATGTTTTCTCGCATCCGCCTCGTTTGATGTTTCCTGATCCGCACTTGATTTTTATGCAAAAAGCCTTATAATTAAAAACACTCTGCCCGGAGGCGGAGTGTTCCGTTGTTTCTGCTTTTGCGGGAGCACGTTTGGCGTGCTTCCCTACGAAAATCATCATGATCAATACGATTTATCTCGCCGGCGGATGCTATTGGGGCGTCCAGAAATACCTCGATAACATCCGCGGCGTTGTCAAAACCACGGTCGGCTATGCCAACGGTGATCCGGCCTTTGTCGATCCCAGCTACGAGCAGGTGCGCTACGAAAACACCGGCCACACCGAAGCGGTCAAGGTCGAGTATGATACGGACGTTGTCCCGACGCTCGCGCTCCTTCGGCTGTTTTACCGGATCATCGACCCGACGTCCGTCGATCGTCAGGGACACGATGTCGGTCACAATTACCGCACCGGGGTCTACTATCTCACCGATGAGGACCGCCTTGTCGCGGAGCACACGATCCGCTCGCTTCAGCGCCGCTATGCGCAGAAGATCGCGGTCGAGGTGATGCCGCTTCAGAACTTCTACACGGCTGAGGAATACCATCAGAAATACCTCGACAAGAATCCCGGCGGTTACTGCCACGTGCCGATCCGGGAGATCCAGTGGGTCAAGACGATCGATCCCAAGGAGTTTTCCAATGAGATCGTGATCCGGCCTTCGCGCATTGAAGACCTTCCAGCCCTGACCGATATCTATAATTATGAGGTGACCCACGGCTTTGCGACGCTTGACATGACCGCGAAAACGATCGAGGAGCGCCGCGTCTGGTTTGATGATCATAATAAGGTCAACCATCCGCTCTACTCTGCGGTCACCCACGGCCGCGTTGTCGGCTATGTGAGTCTTTCTCAGTACCGCGATAAGGAAGCCTACGCCGGAACCGTCGAGCTGTCGGTCTACGTAGATCCGTCCTTCCGCTCGCAGGGCATCGGCACGCTGCTGCTGGAGAAGATCCTCGAGGTCGCCAGGGAAGATGAGCGCACGCACCTTGTGGTGTCGGTCATCACCTCAGGCAATGTCGCGAGCAAGCATCTCCACAGCCGCTTCGGTTTCACCTACTGCGGAACCATGCCGGACGTCGGCATCAAATTCGGCGAATATCTCAGCATCGACTATTACTATCTGAAGGTGGACCAAAACTCTCACCAGTAAAGGACGCTGCACATGAAATTTAGCGTATCTTCATATCTCAAACAACCGGGCATCCTGCGCCGCCTGTTGATGGCAGTGCTGGGTGTCTTGGTTTGTGGACTGAGTGTCGGACTTTTCAGCTATTCCGATTTCGGCATGGATCCGTTCCAGGTCATGGCTCACGGCACCTGGAACCTTGTCCCGCTCGATTACGGCACGTACTATGTCATCATCACGGGCATCTTTCTCGTGGTGATCTTCTTTGTCGATAAGCGCAAGATCGGGATCGGAACGCTCATCAACCTCTTTCTTGTCGGCTACATGGCGGAGTTCTCCGAATGGTGCCTCCGCTCACTCTTCGGTTCGCCCGCCCTTGCCGGCCGCATCGTCTCGCTCGTGGTTGGCATTGTTATCATGTGCTTTGCCTCAGCGGTCTACTTTACCGCGGACATGGGCGTTTCCAGTTACGACGCGGTCGCGATCATCATCTCCGAGCACGAAAAGAAGGTTCCGTTCCGCTTTGTCCGGATCCTGACCGACCTCATCTGTGTCATTGTCGGTGTGCTCTGCGGTGCCAAGGCCGGGATCGGCACGATCGTCACGGCTTTCTTCATGGGCCCGCTCATCTCCTTCTTCAAAACCACGGTCGCCGAGCCGATGCGGTACGGACATGCCCTGAAGCATCCCGAGGACACAGATCAAAACGAAAATGTTACGTAATAAAGGGATTTAAAAAATAAAAAAGTGGGTAAGTCAGAAAGTTAAAAAAATGCGGTTACGAAATATTTCATGGGTTTGGCAACCATATTTCGTAGCCGCATTGTGTTTATGAGTAGGTAATAATCATGGATTACGAATTATTCTGAAAATAAGGATTTTTTAGTTCGTAGTAAGACAGCAAGTATGGCAAAAACAGAAGCCCTAAACTATCAAACCTTACGTACGAAACTTTATCATTAGAATAATAATTCGTAAAACAACTAAGTCAGTAAGCTGTTTGAAAGGCTATCCTACCGAACATCACTCATACTCCGTCCTAAGCATCAGATGTTCAGGGAGATTGAAAATTTCCGCTTTTATAAAGATCGGATAAAAGTATTCCTCCT
>ONYR01000349.1 GCA_900322165.1 uncultured Eubacteriales bacterium | reverse complement strand
CTCAAAACCGCTGAAACAGCGGAATTTAAAGGAAATTTTACATTTTCCCGTTGACAAAGATGGAAGAACAGTCTATTATAAAATCTGTTGCGTCGGTCTTATGGTGACAGGGTAATCCGTACCGAAATCGTCTGATCGCAGCAAAGAATACTACAAGGAGGAAATCACAATGAACAAGGCTCAGTTAGTTGCTGCTATTGCTGACAAAGCAGGTCTGACCAAGAAAGATGCTGAAAAGGCTCTCGAGGCTTTTACCGCTGTCGTTACCGAATCTCTCGCTGCAGGTGAGAAGATCCAGCTGGTTGGCTTTGGTACCTTCGAAACTTCCGAGCGCGCAGCTCGTACCGGTATCAACCCCCAGACCAAGGAGACCATCGAGATCGCAGCTACCAAGTCTCCCAAGTTCAAGCCGGGCCGCGGCCTCAAGGAAGCTGTCAACGCTTGATTTAACTCGATTCATACCGTTAGGGAATGACGACATAACCCCGGACAGCCAAACGCTGCCGGGGTTGTTTACGTAAAGAAAGGAATCATCCATGCGTCTGGATAAATATCTTAAAGTTTCGCGCCTGATCAAAAGGCGGACCGTGGCGAACGAAGCCTGTGACGCAGGCCGTGTCATGATCAACGGGAAAGTGGCTAAAGCCGGTGCCGAAGTCAAGGTGGGCGACACCATCGAGATCGCGTTCGGCATGAACCCGGTGAAGGTCCGCGTGCTGGCGATTTCGGAAAACCCCCGCAAGGAGGAGGCCGCAGGCCTTTACGAGACACTGCGTTAATTTTCGATTAAAACGTGCCGGATCGATTGACTAACCCCGGCGCTTGGAGTAAAATAGAATGGATTCAGGTGGAGGAAATGCTGCCTGATTTTATCATGCAGGAGAGGAGGGAGATCGTGTCCGAAGCAAGAAAGCGCTATGATGCGGATCGTGAAAGACGCCGCAGAGAGTTTATGCATTCACTTCACACCGGCCGTGAGACTGAAACGCAAAACACACCGGCGGAAGAGATCGTGTATTCGGAGATCGAAGAGCCTAAAGGCCGCACGATAGGACAGCGCGTTTGGGGCTTTGTCCGGTCCTTCTTCATCGTCCTGTTTGTCCTTGGGTTTGTCGGAGCCTGCATCTACCAGTCCTACGTACTGGATCAGGAGGCAAAGGAGATCGACGCCCAGATCGAACAGATTCAGGAAGAAATGGACGAGCAAAAAGCGAAGGTTCTTGAATACCGGGTTGACAAAGCGTACTATGAGTCCGACCAATACAAAGAAGACATGGCACGCAACCGTTTCAGGCTGATCTATCCCGGAGAAATTTTGATTCAGGTTTCCGAATAAACGGGACGTTCACAGCTCATGGCTGCGATCGCCCCGTTTTTTGTACCCAAAGACCGTATAGGATTGCAACTCAGATACAGGAAGAACGATGGAAAGCGGATTGACTATCGAAAAGCAGAAAGATCGAAAGCCTGCGGCACTGGAGGAAAAGGTGAAGGCCTTCCTTGGCAAGATCATGCAGGAAGGCAAACCTTTGACGCTGCTGCTGGCCTTGTCGGGCGGACGTGACTCCGTTTCACTCCTTGCCGCGCTCAAATGCCTGCAGGATCAGCTGGGGTATGAGCTGCGGGCGATCCACGTGCATCATGGCATCCGGAAAAATGCGGATATGGATGAAGCCTTCTGCCGGGAGCTCTGTGAAAGCTGGCAGATCCCGCTCGATGTGTTTCACGTGGATGTGCCGGCGCTGGCGGAAGAGAAGAAGCTCTCGATCGAGGAGGCTGCGCGGATCCTTCGCTACGAGTGCTTTGAGAAGGCTGCGAAGGAGCTGGAGGCAAAGGGAGAGACGGTACGTGTCTGCCTGGCTCACCATCAGACCGATCAGGCGGAGACCGTGTTGCTGCACCTTTTGAGAGGAAGCGGGCTGAAGGGCCTTGGCGGCATGCAGGAAGTCCGCGGAATCTATCTGAGGCCGATGCTGAGCGTATCGGAGGAGGAGATCAACGCCTATGCGTCAGCGAAGGAGCTGACGTGGCGTGAGGACGAGAGCAACGCGGATACAAGCTATACGCGGAACCGAATCCGCAGAGAATTGCTGCCTTATCTTCAAACCTCATTTAATCCGAACATCGTGGAGAACCTTTGCGCACTGGCCGAGACCGCTTCGGAGGATGAAGCGTGTCTGGAGAGCCTCGTGCCTCCGGTCGAAAAAGGGGTGCTGAAGCTCACGGACTGGGACACACTTCCACCTGCAGTTCAGAAACGGACTCTCCAGGCGTGGATGCGTGAAAACGGACTCGAAAAGGACCTTTTGAAAGTCCATCTTGACGCGCTTATGGATCTTGCAAACGGCGCGAGCGGCCGCAGAATCAGCCTCCCTTCAGGGTTGACGGTCTATAAGTCGTATGATATACTTTCCATTATCGGTTTTTTATCGGAAGCTGCAGAGGAAAAGGCTTTCGGACTCGAATATCTGAGCTGGGAAAGCCTGAAAAACAGATTTAAAGCGCCGGATGAGATCCCGGATCTGCCGGATGAAAAATGGCTGAAGGCGGATGATCTTTCAGGGGTCCCGGTGTGGAGAAAACGAGAGCCCGGAGACTATCTGTACGTCGGGCAAGGACGGCAGAAGCTGAAGGACTTTTTCATCAATCGAAAGGTCCCGCGGGAGGAAAGAGACTCCTTGATGCTTTTGGCGGACGGGAGCCATGTGCTCTGGATCCCGGGATGGCGTGTTTCGGACGCGGCCTTTGTCAGGCCGGATACAAAAACCATTTTACACATTTGGGAGGTTCGGGATGTTTGACGAAAAGCAGATCGAGGTTATGATCGACCGGGAGACGCTGGAGAAGAGAATTGCGGAGCTGGGCGCAGAGATCAGCCGCGACTATGCGGGTAAGGAACTGTATATGATCTGCGTGCTCAAGGGCGGCGCGATGTTTATGACTGAGCTTTCCAAGAGCATTACGGTGCCGGTCCTGTGGGATTTCATGGTGCTTTCCAGCTATGGAAACGACCTGATCTCCAGCGGTGAAGTCAGCATCAAAAAGAATCTTGACGGCAGCATCGACGGCAAGCATGTCCTGATCGTGGAGGACATTGTTGACACGGGACGCACGCTGTGCTTCCTGAGCGAATACCTCATGAAGAAGGGCGCGGCATCGGTCAAGATCGCGACCATGCTTGACAAGCCTTCGCGCCGTGTGGTTCCGGTAAAGGTTGACTATACCGGATTTTCGATCGAGGACGAGTTTGTGGTCGGTTACGGGCTTGATTATGCCCAGCGCTACCGCAACCTTCCCTATATTGGTTATGTGAAGATGTAAGCGGCTTCCCGCGATTTTGCGGGCTGCGCTTACCGAGCAGTCGGAGGTATTGGTTTGAAAGATGGTATGAGGGGGATGCTGATCTACCTTCTGATCATGGGTGTGATCGTGGGTGTCCTCTTTTCCAGTGGGCTGTGGAGCGGCAGAGTCAATAAACGCCTCTCTGACACCCAGTTTTACGAAGCCCTTGAGGCGGGCGATATCACGGGGATCGAGGTTACCCCGGTGAGAGTCGGCTCGGCCGAGATGGGCAGCGCCGTTGTCCACATGAAGGACGAGTCGGAGACGGTTTTCTATATTTCGAACGTGGATCAGTTCCGCACGGAAATGCGTGAGACCCATCCGGAGGTGATCGTTGACGTTGCGATCCTGAAGGAGACAAGTGTCTGGGCGGAGATCCTTCCGATCTTCATCTCGATGCTGGTGATGGCTCTTATCATGTTCTTCATCTGGGGTCGGATGCAAAGCGCAGCCGGCGGCGGCAGCAATGCCAAAATGATGAATTTCGGCAAGAGCAACGCGCAGGTCATTACAAAGGAAGATAACCCGATCCGCTTTGCGGACGTGGCTGGTCTTGAAGAAGAAAAAGAGGAGATGCAGGAGATCGTTGATTTCCTGCGAGAGCCCGCAAAATACACAATGCTGGGCGCGCGAATCCCGAAGGGCGTCATTTTAGTCGGCCCTCCCGGAACCGGTAAGACCTACCTTGCCAAGGCGGTGGCCGGTGAAGCGGGCGTACCGTTCTACAGCATTTCCGGTTCGGACTTTGTGGAAATGTTCGTCGGTGTCGGTGCTTCCCGTGTGCGCGACCTTTTTGAACAGGCGAAAAAGAATGCCCCGAGCATCGTCTTTATCGATGAGATCGATGCTGTCGGCCGTCAGCGCGGCGCAGGCCTCGGCGGCGGTCATGATGAGCGTGAACAGACACTGAACCAGCTGCTCGTTGAGATGGACGGTTTCGGTGTCAACTACGGTGTCATTGTCATGGCGGCGACCAACCGTGTGGATATCCTTGATCCTGCGCTCCTGCGTCCGGGCCGTTTCGACCGTCAGGTCGTTGTCGGCCGTCCGGATGTGAAGGGCCGCGAGGAGGT
>ONYR01000060.1 GCA_900322165.1 uncultured Eubacteriales bacterium | reverse complement strand
CACCGCCGCGCGATCCTCATTGTCACGAACCGCAAGGATGAGCTTTCCCACGCGCTGATGGACGCGCTCGGGCGCGGCATCACGATCATCGACAGCCACGGCGCCTACACCGGACACGCCAATTCCATGCTCTACTGCGTCATCCACAAGCACCAGCTTCAGCAGCTGAAAATGATCGTCAAGCGTGTCGATCCGGACGCGTTTTTCTCGATCATCACGGTCAACGGCGTCTACGGAAAGGGACACAGCTTTGTCCCGATGAAGAACATCGATATTTAACCTTTTGTGTTAATTTTTACACTTCCTAAAACATGCTTGAAAATGCCCTGAAATGCGCTTTTTTCCTTGCTTTCAGGGCATTTTTGTGGTATAATTTTTATGGTTAATATTCCAATGAAAACCATGTGGAAAAGATGCCTGAAAAGGGCATCCTTTTTCGTGTTTTTTTGTATATTTTTGAAGGAGGTTACTCTATTGACCAGCGAAGAAAACCAGATCTCCATCGATCCCGCTCTTGACGAGAAGGACCTTGAGGCACGTGCCATTCTCGAAAAGGCCAATCAGGCGGATCAGATGGACATCGCATCCTCCGAGGACTATCATCACGAAAGCGCCGAAGGCGCCGCTGACCTGACGGTCGATACCGAATACACCGCCAAGGAGATCCAGATTCTTGAAGGACTCGAAGCGGTTCGCCGCCGTCCCGGTATGTACATCGGCTCGACCTCCGCTTCCGGTCTTCACCATCTTGTCTATGAGATCGTTGACAACTCCGTTGACGAAGCCCTCGCAGGCCACTGCAGCGAGATCCACGTCACGATCAACCCCGACGGTTCTGTCACCGTTGAGGACAACGGCCGCGGTATCCCCGTTGACATTCAGCCCCAGAAGGGCATTTCCGGCGTTGAAGTCGTTTACACCGTCCTGCATGCCGGCGGTAAGTTCGGCGGTGGCGGATACAAGGTGTCCGGCGGTCTGCACGGTGTCGGCGCCTCGGTCGTGAACGCCCTGTCCGACTGGGTCGTTGTCGACGTTCACATCAACGGCCGCATTCACGAGATCCGCTTCGAGCGCGGCAAGACCGTCACGCCGCTTCACGAGATCGGTGACACGGATCATACCGGCACGACCGTCACCTTCAAGGCCGACGGCACGATCTTCGAGACGCTTGATTACGATTTCGACACGCTTGCGCACCGTCTGCAGGAGACCGCGTTCCTCACCAAAGGTCTGCGCATCTCGATCGAGGACAAGCGCGAAGGCCGCGAGCAGAGCCGTCAGTACCACTACGAAGGCGGTATCCGCGAATTCGTTGCCTACGTCAACGAAAACAAGACCCCGCTCTACGACAAGATCATGTACGCCGAAGGCAACAAGGACGGCGTATACGTCGAGGTTGCCCTGCAGCACAATGATTCCTACAACGACAATACCTTTACGTTTGTCAACAACGTTACCACCCCTGAAGGCGGTACGCATCTGGCCGGCTTCCGCGCGGCCTACACGCAGGTCCTGAACGATTACGGCCGCAAGATGAACCTCATCAAGGAGAACGAAAAGAATCTCTCCGGTGATGACGTCCGCGAAGGCCTTACCTGTGTGCTTTCCGTCAAGATCGGTGATCCTCAGTTCGAAGGCCAGACCAAGCAGAAGCTTGGCAACTCCGAGGCAAGAGGTGCGGTTGCCGCGGTCGTGACCGACGGTCTCACCTTCTTCCTTGAGCAGAACCCGGCCATCGGCAAAGCGATCATCAACAAGTCGATCTCTGCCTCCCGCGCCCGTGAAGCGGCCCGCAAGGCTCGTGAAATGAGCCGCCGCAAGACCGCGCTTGACACCGCTGCCCTGCCCGGCAAGCTCGCTGACTGCTCCGACCGCGACCCCGCGAACTGCGAGATCTACCTCGTTGAGGGTGATTCCGCAGGCGGCTCCGCCAAGAGCGCCAGAACCCGCCAGACGCAGGCGATCCTGCCGCTGCGCGGTAAGATCCTGAATGTTGAAAAGGCACGCCTTGACCATGTTTTAGGCAACGATGAGATCCGCTCCATGATCACGGCCTTCGGAACCGGTATCCGCGATGACTTCGACATTACCAAGCTCCGTTACCACAAGATCATTATCATGACCGATGCCGATGTTGACGGCGCTCACATCCGCACGCTGCTTCTGACCTTCTTCTACCGCTTCATGCCTGAGCTGATCGAAAACGGCAACGTTTACATCGCGCAGCCCCCGCTGTTCCGCGTGGAGAAGTCCAAGAAAGAGGTCCACTACGCTTACTCCGACGATGAGCTCTCCCAGATCATGGACATGGTCGGACGCGATGACCCGAACGTGGAAGTTCAGCGTTACAAGGGTCTGGGCGAGATGGACGCGAGCCAGCTTTGGGAAACCACCATGGACCCGGCCAACCGCATCCTTCTGAAGGTGCATATGGACGATGCTGCGGTCGCCGATTCGATCTTCACGATGCTGATGGGCGACAAGGTCGAGCCTCGCCGCGAGTTCATAGAGAAGAACGCGAAGTACGTGACGAACCTCGACGCCTGATCGGTCCATAAATAACTGTTTGTATTGAATGAGGTATTTGCATGAGCGATCTTGATAAAAACACTCCGAATCTTCCGGAAAACCCCGAAAACCCGGGAACTCCGGAACCGGAGGCTCCGGAAGAAAAGCAGCATGACCGGGTCGAGATAGTCCATCTGGAAAAGCTGATGCGCGAGAGCTACATCGACTACGCGATGAGCGTTATCGTTGCCCGCGCCCTTCCGGATGTGCGTGACGGTCTCAAACCGGTTCAGCGCCGTATTCTCTACTCTATGTCCGAACTCGGCACGACCCCCGATAAGCCCTACCGTAAATCCGCGCGTATCGTCGGCGATACCATGGGTAAATATCACCCCCACGGTGACTCCTCGATCTACGAGGCCATGGTCCACCTTGCGCAGGATTTCTCGACCCGCTACATGCTCGTTGACGGTCACGGCAACTTCGGTTCGATCGACGGTGACGGCGCTGCCGCCATGCGTTACACCGAGGCGAGACTCTCCCGCATCGCGATGGAGATGATGGCGGACATCAACAAGGATACGGTCGACTTCGGTCCGAACTTTGATGAATCCCTGAAGGAGCCGCTGGTGCTTCCTTCCCGTTTCCCGAACCTTCTTGTCAACGGTACCGGCGGTATCGCTGTCGGTATGGCGACAAGCATCCCGCCCCACAACCTCGGCGAGGTCATCGACGCGACCGTTAAGATCATCGATAACCACGTCCTTGAGAACCGTGAGACCGACATCGACGAGCTCCTGAAGATCATCAAGGGTCCTGATTTCCCGACCGGCGCGACGGTCTACGGTGTCCGCGACATGGAGCAGGCCTACCGCACCGGCCGCGGCAAGTGTGTGGTCCGCGCGAACATGGAAGTCGAGGAATACGGCAACCATCGCCAGCGCATCATTGTCAGCGAGATCCCTTACCAGGTCAACAAGGCTCGCCTTGTCGAGCGCATCGCCGACCTTGTCAAGGACAAGCGTCTTGACGGTATCTCCGACCTGCGTGATGAATCCGACCGCAGCGGTATGCGCATCGTGATCGAGCTTCGCCGTGATGCGAACGCCCGCGTCGTGATGAACCAGCTGTACAAAAACACCCCGCTGCAGAGCAATTTCAGCTTCAACATGCTCGCGCTCGTGAACAACCAGCCGAAGGTTCTGAACCTGAAGCAGATGCTTGTCTACTATCTGGACCATCAGAAAGAGGTTGTCACCCGCCGTACGCGCTACGACCTTGCCAAGGCACAGGCCCGCGCGCACATCTTGGAAGGCCTCTTAAAGGCCATGGATCACATCGATGAGATCATCTCCATCATCCGCTCCTCGAAGAACGTTGCGGAGGCCAAGGAGAGCCTTATCGCCCGCTTTGATTTCTCCGACGCACAGGCTCAGGCGATCGTCGACATGCGTCTGCGTGCGCTGACCGGCTTGGAGCGCGACCGTCTGCTGGGCGAGTACAATGATCTCGAAGCCAAGATCCAGGAGTACCAGTCGATCCTTTCCAACGAAAACCTGCTCTATGGCGTCATCAAGGAAGAGCTTCTGATTATCAAAACCAAATACGCGGATCCGCGCCGCACCTACATCACCTACGAGGAAAGCGAGATCAACATCGAAGACCTCATCAAGGATGAGCAGTGCGTTGTGACGCTCACGAACCTTGGCTACGTCAAGCGCACCACGCTCGATATGTACCGCAGCCAGAACCGCGGCGGCAAGGGCATCAAGGGCGTTGAGACCCGCAAGGATGACTATGTCAAGGATCTCTTCGTCTGCTCCTCGCACGATTATCTGCTGTTCTACACGAACTTCGGACGTGTCTACCGCATGCGTGCCTACGAGATCCCCGAAGCCGGACGCACCGCGAAGGGAACTGCGATCGTCAACCTTCTGCAGCTTTCCGGCGGTGAGCAGATCAGCGCGGTCATCACGACGCGCGATGGCAAGTCGGAGGACGGTTACCTGCTGATGGCGACCCGCGAAGGCACGATCAAGAAGACAGCCCTCTCCGAGTATGCGAACATCCGCACCAACGGTCTGACCGCGATCACGCTCTCCGAGGGCGATGAGCTCATCAACGTCCGCCGCACCACCGGCGACGATGAAGTCCTCATGGCAACCCGCGGCGGCCAGATGATCCGCTTCGCAGAGACTGACGTCCGCCCGACCGGCCGCGCCACGATGGGCGTCCGCGGCATCAACCTCGCCGAGGGCGACGAAGTCATCGGCATGCAGCTTGTCTCCGACGGCCAAGAAGTCCTCGCCGTCACCGAGAACGGTCTTGGCAAGCGCACGAACCTTGACGAGTTCAGCGTTCAGAAACGCGGCGGCAAGGGTGTTCTCTACTACAAGATCACTGACAAGACCGGCCCTGTTGTCAGTTTCATGATGATCGACCCGGAGCACGATATCATGCTTATCACCTCTGCCGGCATCATCATCCGCCTGCGCGTCGCTGACATCCGCAAGATCGGCCGCGTCACCTCCGGCGTCAAGCTTATCAGCCTCGACGAAGGCGTCCAGATCGTCACGGTCGCCCGCATCCGCGAAGGCAGCATGCCCGTCGCCGATGCCGCCGAAGCCACCTCCAGCGATGGTATCACTGCCAGCGACGGTATTGGCATCAGCTCCGACAGCTACGAAGGCTCCGAAAGCTACGACAATTCCGGCAGCTACGACTCTGACAGCTACGACTCAGGCAGCTATAACTCTGGCAGCTATGGCAATTCCGACAACTACGACGACTCTGAAGACTTCGAAGATGACTACGACAGCTCCATCTACGACGGATCAGACGATTTGGACGAGTGATAAGAAGTAACCCTTACCACATTCTCAACCATTGATCGTACTAACGACCGGTGAAAAGGTATTTCACCGGTCGTTTTTGTTTTGGGTGGATCTTTCTTTTGGGCGGGCACTTGTT
>ONYR01000231.1 GCA_900322165.1 uncultured Eubacteriales bacterium | reverse complement strand
TTGGTGGTACGGAAGGAGATTCGCAGGTCTTTTACTTCAAGTATCTTTTCAGCCATTATTCGTCAGCTCCTCTCAATGAAGGGTTAAATGCATCTCTCAGGCCGTTACCGAACAGGTTGAACGCGATTTCCAGCAGGGAGATGAACAGCGCGGGGAACATCAGAATGTGCGGGAACGTAGACAGGTACGCACGTCCGTTGGACAGCATGGTACCGATGGAGGTCATACCGGAGGTCTCGAGGTTAACAATGCCGAGGTAGGTCAGCATGGACTCGGAGAAGATAACGCCGGGGATGATCAGGATCGTACCGGTGATGATCGTACCAAGGGAGTTCGGAAGAATGTGGCGGAAGATCAGACGAGCATCGCTTGCGCCGAGGGTTCTTGCGGCCAGAATGTATTCCTGATTCTTGAAACGGTAGAACTGAGTACGGACACGAGACGCAATGCCGATCCAGCCGGTCAGAACGAACGCAAACAGCAGGCTTGGGAACGCGCCGACCTTCTGTGCCAAGTGCAGCTGGAACAGTGTAGCAACAACGATGAACGGAACGGCCGATAGAATATCGGTGATTCGCTCCATGATAAGGTCGGTCACACCGCCATAGTAGCCGGACACCGAACCGTAGACAACACCGATGATGAAGTTGATGATGGAAACGGAGATCGCCAGGATGAAGGAAAGACGGGCACCGATCGCTAAGCAGACAAGGATGTCCTGACCATGCTGGTTGGTACCAAGCAGGTGAGAAGCGTAGAATCCGTTCTTGTAGCGGTAGTACTCACGGTAGAGAACGCGCACGCGGTAACCGGACTGGTTTTTGATCGCGTAGGTGTACCAGGTCTCGCCGTCTTCGCCGCCGTTGTCGCCTTCGAGACGAAGACTGTCATACTGCGCACGGTTCGGGTTGGAGGACGTGTGGTAAGCCGCGACAAAGATCGGGTTGCCTTCTTCGTCATGGTGAGCGGAAAGACCCTGAGTGGACGGGGATTCGTCCGCCAGCTCATACCAGAGGTTCGCGCCGTTGGAGACCGCGATAAAGTCGGTCTTGTAATTCGCGGGGATCGGGTAGATGACCTGAATGTTGTTCTCGTTCTGGTAGGTCTTCAGCGCTTCATATTCATCCGCGGAAAGGTCGACATAGATGAAGCCGACTTTATCGTAGGAATCAACGTAAAGTTTGTAGAAGGTCGTTCCTTTGGCGTCGGTATAGACATCACGGACATCTTTTACCGCGCTGTCACCAAGCTCATAACCGATGGCGGACAAGTAGTCGTAACCGGACTGGGTCTCATTCTGCACCTTGCAGCCGTCCCATCCGAGGAAACCGAAGACCTGCGATTTCGGCAGCACCATCTTGTAGTAACCGTCGCGGAAGGCAACGTTGTAGTTCGAAAGGAACGGAACGAAAATGGCATAGAGGAAGAGCAGAAGGATGATGACCGCGGCCGCGACGGAAGACTTGTTCTTGCGGAAACGGATCATCGCGTCCTTGAAAGAGCCGATCGGCTTGGTAGCAAGCTTTTTATCGGAAATCTTGCCGCCGGTCTCGACCTTTTTAAACTTCTTGACATCCAGGTCTTTGTACTGTTCTAAAATCTTCTCATTCATGTTATCTTTCTCCCATCTTGATCCGAGGATCAATAAAGCCGTAGCTCAAGTCGATTACCAGACCGGAAAGCAGTCCGATAAAGGTGTAGAAGAAGGTATCAGCCATGAAGAAGTTGTAGTCACGCAGGTTGACCGAGTCAACGAACAGCGAACCGACACCCGGGATGGAGAAGATACTTTCAATGATAAGGGAACCGCCGAGGATGTAGATGAATTCACCGAGGATCATCGGCAGGATCGGAACCATGGCGTTGCGCATGGCGTGACGAACGACCGCCTGTGAGCGGGTCAGACCTTTGGTGCGGGCCAGCAGCAGATAGTCACCGGTCAGAACTTCGGAAAGCTCGGCACGGGTGAAACGTGTCAGGCCGGCGATGGTGCTGAAGCTCAAGGCGATAACAGCCGGGAACATGGATGTAAACATCTTCCAGCTGAGGAATTCGGCTTCCTGTCTTGACGCGATGGTCAGAGAGAACCAGCCGGTTTTATAGCAAAGCAGGTACTGTACGAGAAATGCGTAAACATAGCTCGGGACAGATACGAAGACCATGACCATCGTGGAGATGAAATGGTCCTGCCAGCGATTTTTACGTAATGCGGCATAAATACCGAGAAGAAGTCCAAGCGGAATGGACAGAAGGATCGAATAAAGGTTGACAACAACAGTATAAGGCAGCTTCGAGAACATGACCTGCGCAACCTCGCGGCTGGAGTACATCTGTTCACCAAGGCCCATATCTCCCTTAAGGAGATGGCTCCAGTACAGCCAGTACTGAACCATGATCGGCTTGTTGTAGCCCATTGCCTCACGTCTTTGCAGAATAATGTTGACGTCACGGCCCATTTCTTTGATTGCAGGCAACGGGAGCATCTTAATCAAAACGAAGCACATGGTCATGATGATGAAGAATGTGAAGACCATCAGGACCAAACGTTTGAGTACGTATTTATACATGGGAACCTACCCTTCAATAATGAGAATAACGGGAGCCGCCGCCAGCGGCAAGCAGCCCCCGTTTGATTCTTATTTCTTCCGGCTGAGCCAGGCTCAGCCAGCCGTGCTCCTAACTAACCCGAATATTAGTAGGTGAGGGTACCCTTAACGGTTGCCCACTCCTCATCGGTGTAGTTGTAGGTGTAGAATGCCAGACCGCCGAAGCCAACGAGGTCGACATACTCCTTAACAGCGTAGTCACCCTTCTGAGACATCAGGAGACCGACGTTACGGTAGTAGATCGGGGTGTTGACAAAGTTGGAAAGGTAGACATACTCAACCTTTGCGAACAGAGCGCAGCGGGTGTCAGCATCGTAGTTGCCGAATGCGTCAAGGGTCATGGAACCGTCGTTGGACTTGATCTCGACAGGCTGTCCATCCATCCACAGAGCCCAAGTCTGCAGATCCTTGGTGAATTCAGCGCCGTTGATGGTCATGGTAACCATAACCTTAGAGGTATCGAAACCATATTCCATCTGGTTGCCGGAACCGTCAGCTGCGTCGCAGTAGCACTCGTAGAGCAGGGTGAACGGAGAGTAAGCAGAGCCGCCCCAAGTGGAGAAGATCATGTCGGTGTTGCCGGAGTACATGGTGTCATAGTAGTCAGCATCGACCTTCATGGTCAGCTCAACCTTGCCCTCGAAATCGGTGCCTTCGCAGGCAGCCTTCAGAGCATCGTTGAGGTAGTTGAACATCTTGACGTAGATGTCATCGCTCTGGTAAACAGACAGCTGGATGGAGATCATGGAGGTTCCATCGTAGGTGCCGTTTGCTACGCACTGGTCATAAGCCAGCTGCATGAGCTCATGAGCTTCATCAAGGTTGTAACCGGTGATTGCATCGTACGCTTCTTCAACGTCATCGAAGTCGCCGTCCGGACCGTAGGTCAGGCCGTAAACATCGCACAGAGCCGCCATAGCCGCTTCGTTGTTACGGTAAGCAGCGCCGGTGAACGGATCGTAAACGTACATGTAGTTCAGCATACCGTAACCAGCGGAACCGGCTGCGGTGTAGGACTTAGCAAAGGTGTTGCGGTCGATGGCAAGGGAGAACGCCTTACGGAAGTTCAGGTTGCCAAGAACCTGGGTTCCACGCTCAGCAAGCTTAGCTTCGTCAGTGTTGAAGGTCAGCTTGGTGGTGTAGGACTGGGGCTCGTAGCGAATGTATTCGCTGGAAGCGTACTTCTCCATGTCTTCCTGCTGCAGACCGACAGAGTCGAGTTCGCCGCTCAGGAAAGCAAGAAGCTGGGTCTCATGAGCATCGATAACCTGGCAGGAGATGATATCGGTCTGATACTGGCCGACATGATTTCCGTCAGAGTAACCATACCAGTTCTCGTTACGAGTAAAGGTGATCTGCTTATCAAGCTCGAAGTAGTCCAGACGATACGGGCCATAAGACATGGTAGTCTCAGCGCTGGTGCCGTAGGTGGTCGTGAACGCGCCGTCGGTGAAGGTCTTCAGCTCTTCGTACAGCGGCTCGTAAACGAGGTAGGAGCTGGACAGGTTGTAGGGAACGTAGTAGTTCGGGGACTCGATCGGGTTAACAGTGATCATAACCAGTTCGTAGTCACCGGTCTTCAGGATACCAACGTTGTCCCAGTTAGCTTCCGGATAGGTGAAGCCTTCTGCGAGGTAGTTGATCAGGTCAGCATCGGTCTCGCCCCATGCCGGGTTGCCGGTGGTGACAGGCTTGAAGAGCTCAAGGTTCTCGTCGGTCAGCGGGATAACGCCGTTCTCGTCCATCATGCCAACAAGGGTCTCCCAGTTGGTCAAGTCGAAGTAGGTGTCGCCGTATGCATCGACGTAGTCCTTAAGGGTGTTGCCGCTGCAACATGCAAGCGGAACATTCAGAGCGATGTAGACGGGGTTGCCATTCGGAGTGGAATAGGTGCCGTCCTCGTTCTTGACCAGATCTTCAAGAGCGTAAGCGCCCTGAGTATCGGTGTAGGAAGTTCTTCCAGCGTAGAAGTATTCCTTAGCGCCGTAGACCTGGAAGGTACCAGCGTACAGGGAGTCTGCACGGCGGTTCAGCTGAGCCGGATCAAGGAGCTGCTGATAAGAATAGATATAGGTATCAGCGTTGATCGGGGTTCCGTCTTCCCAGGTAGCGTTGGGGTTCAGAGCGATCTTGAAGGCCTTAGCCGTGTCGCCCTCTTTAATGCCAAACTGGCCAACATAGTCAGCGGTGACATCAACCGGATAGTCAGCTGCGAGTTCGCAGGTAACTGCCCAACCATCAAGGGTGGAGTTCAGCTCGAAGTTGTAGAAACCGCGAGACAGGAAATCCAGCACGTAGGAATCGCTGTTGGTTTCCCAGGAAAGCGGGTTCCAGTTCATGCTGTTGGTAGCCGTGATGACGTCATTGAAAGTATAAACGGCTTCGTCGGTATAGTCCTTACCAGCGACACCCTTATAGTTGTCATGACTTACATCGCCGCCTTCAGAAGATCCAAGGTTCGCAGTAACTTCGCCCACATTGAAAGCGGGATACTCAACCGCGGCCTCAACCTCGGTACCGGTTTCGGTAGAGGAAGAATCTCCTGTGTTTTCGCTGCTGGTCTCGGTCTGAGAGGACTCAGTTCCGGAGCTCTGGTTGTTGTCCGTATTCTTGGAGCAGCCAGCCAGAAGAGAAGCAGCGAGAGCTAACGTCAATACTAATGCAAGAATTCTCTTTGCGTTATTCATGATGTAGCCTCCTCCTATGAAAAAATTCAGTTTGTGAAGGAAATATCACACTAAACGATTCGACGCGAATTGCGATACTCCTCCGAACTGTATATGTCGACTATTTTACTATGATTCGGGTGTAACGTCAATATCAACTTTTATTCACAAATTGTACAAATTCACCTTGTTTTTGTGGATTTTTATGTATATTTGTCCGAATAGCGAAAACAGGTGTCCATTATGGGCGGATTTTGAGGCTGTTTTGTCTGCCGAAAAGCGGAAACGGGGAAGGAAAAACGACGGAAACGGAGGGGAAACTTTCAAAGAGCACAGCGAAGTGCTCCGGCGCAGCGGATCGGCTTTCCTGTAAGGTTCCGATTGCCCCGCCCTGTGGTTTGTGCTATAATCGCGAAGTGTATCCGTATTTATATGGAAAGAAAACTTACAACACAGGCTTGATTGGGAGTTTCTTCCTAATTAAGTGTGTTTAAATAAGGAGCAATGTTATGAAGATGAGAAATCTTGTCGGCGAGCGCTTCAAGGAGCGTCCCTCCGACTGCGTCGTCGATTCGCACGCGCTGATGGTGCGCGGCGGCTATATCAAACAGGTCGCAAACGGTATCTTTTCCCTGTACACTCCGGGAAAACGCGTGACCGCCAAGATCGAGAAGATCATCCGCGAAGAGATGGAGCGCGTCGACTCGCAGGAAGTCCTGTTCCCGGTCGTCCTTCCCGGTGCGCTTTGGATGGAGTCCGGCCGTTATGAGTCGGTCGACAATACGCTCGCTCGCTTTAACGACCGCAACGGTACCCCGATGGTACTTGGCATGACGCACGAGGAAGCTTCGGTTCAGCTTGTCCGCGACTGGGCATCGAGCTACCAGAAGTATCCCTTCTCGATTTTCCAGATCCAGACCAAGTTCCGCGATGAAGCCCGTCCGAGAGCCGGATTGATCCGCGTGCGCGAGTTTACGATGAAGGATGCTTACTCGTTCCATACCTCTCAGGAAGACCTCGAAGCGTACTATGACCGCATGTACCGTGCGTACGAGCGCGTCTACGCCCGCGCCGGTGTTCCGGAGGTCGTGGCAGTTAAGGCGGATTCTGGCATGATGGGCGGCAGCGTCTCCCATGAGTACATGCTGCTGACCGATATCGGCGAAGATTCGATCGTTATCTGCCCTGAGTGCGGCTACCGCGCGAACATGGAAGCGGCAGACTGCAAGGTCAAGAAGGCTGAGTTTGAGGACGGCCCTCTGACCAAGGTCTCCACGCCCGGAATCAAGACGATCGATGAGCTGTGTGCGTTCCTGAAGATCGACCCGAAGCAGACGGCGAAGGCCGTTGTCTACCAACGCAACGAGGATGACAAGGTCATCGTGATCATGATCCGCGGAGACCTTGAGCTGAACGAGACGAAGCTGCGCAACTACCTCGGCTACGCGGTTCATCCTGCCAACCTGGATGAGTCGAGCCCGGTCGTCGCCGGTTTCATCGGCCCGGTCGGCCTTTCCAAGGACGTAGTGCTTGTTGTCGACAAGTCCCTCGAAGGCGAGGCAGGCCTTGTCACGGGCGCGAATGAAGAGAACTACCACTATACCGGCTTCAATGTAGCCCGCGATCTTCCGAACGCGGAGTTTGTGGACGTTGCGAAGGCGGCTGAGGGCGGTATCTGCCCGGTCTGCGGCAAGCATTCCCTGACCATCCGCCGCGGTATCGAAGTCGGCAACATCTTCCAGCTTGGTACCAAGTACACCAAGTCCATGAATATGACCTACACCGACGCAAACGGTGAGGCTCAGTTCCCGATCATGGGCTGCTACGGTATCGGTGTCGGACGTCTCGCAGCTTCGGTCTGCGAAGTGCGCCGCGACCAGTACGGCCCGATCTGGCCGATCACGATCGCTCCGTGGGAAGTGCAGCTTTGCTGCCTGCGCGTGGACGATCCGGAGGTGCACGGCCTGGCGGACAAGCTGTACAACGACATGCAGGATGAGGGCATCGAGGTCATGTACGATGACCGCGACATCCGTCCCGGTGCGATGTTCTCGGACGCCGACCTTCTCGGCTGCCCGGTGCGCGTTGTTGTCAGCCCGAAGAACCTGAAGGACAACCTTGTCGAGATCTCGACGAGAGACAAATCCGTCCAGCTGAAGGTTCAGAAGGAAGACACCCTTGACACTGTCAAGAAAATCATCGCTGATCTCAAGAAGGCGATCGCGGACAACGTTCCGGAAGCGAAGTAAGACAAATCCATACGAAACATCAAGGTCTTGCGGATCAACTCCGCAAGACCTTTTTTCTTGTTGAAAAGACCGGTCGGGGGCTGAGATTGGGTGCCGTTTCGCGCCGGCCCACGCCGGGAGGTGATTCGTGCGCGAAATGTGGGCTGAGAAAAAGAATAATACAAATATGGCTCCTTTGGATTTCTCTGGATATTTAGTATAATACATGGAAAAGAAAAAGCCTTCGGGAGAAAATAGATGAGAGGGTGAGCGCGC
>ONYR01000299.1 GCA_900322165.1 uncultured Eubacteriales bacterium | reverse complement strand
CTCCGCGGAACGACAACGTCGCACTCGTCCATCTCGGTCGTGGAGGCTTTGATCGCCTCGAGGAACGCGCTGCGCGAGGACCATACCGACTTACGGCGCTCCTCGGTGTCGACGAAGAACGCATCGACCGCGCCGTTTTCGATGCACAGTTCGGCGGCCTTGGCGTAGTTCGTCTCGACCTCGATCTGAGACGCACCGTCGAAGGTCAGCAGCAGGTATGCGTCGTGCGAGGTGTCGGGAAATTTCTTGGCAAGGTAGTCCTCGGAGAAGAGGACGATGTCGCGGGAGAAATACTCGATCGCGGTCGGGTTGATCGAGGAAGCAACAAGCTTCGGAACCGTATCGAGCGCCTCATCCATCGTGTTGTACGGAACGAGAAGGCTCATCGACTTCTCCGGCAGCGGGATGATCTTCATCGTGGCTTCGGTGATGACGCCGAGCGTTCCCTCCGAGCCGATCATGAGGTTCAGCAAGCTGTAGCCGGAGGAGTTTTTCACGATCTTTCCGCCAAGCTCCACGATCTCACCGTTGGCCAAAACGACCTTCAGGCCGCGGACGTAATCGCGGGTGACACCGTAGCGCACCGCACGCATGCCGCCGGCGTTGGTCGAGATGTTGCCGCCGATCGTGGCCGTTTTCTCACCGGGATCGGGCGGGTAGAAGAAGTGGTGCTCCTCGCAGTAGGCCGCGAGCGTCATCAGAAGCACGCCCGGTTGGACCGTGACCGTCAGGTTTTTCTCATCGAGCTCGAGGATCTTGTCCATCTTCGACGTACAGAGCATGATCCCGCCGTGCACGGCAACGGACGAGCCGACAAGGCCGGTTCCGGCACCGCGGGTCGTCACGGGGATGTGCTTTTCGTTCGCGTAGGCGAGGACCTTGGAGACTTCCTCAGTCGTCAGTGCAAAGACAAGCACCTCCGGCGGATTCTCCGTGCCGGAAAGCTCGTCATGGTAATAATCGGAAAGGATCTCGCTGCCAACGCAGATCCTTTCTTCCGGGAGGAAGCTTTTGAGGTATTGAATGTCCGCTTGATCAATGGTTTTATACATCTCAGGCCTCCTTGATCTTTTGAGTAAGACCGTCGATCACCTCGTAGAGATCGCCGACGATGCAGTAGTGAGCAATATCGAAAATGGGAGCGGTTTTGTCAGTGTTGACCGCGATAATGCAGTCCGAAGACTTCATGCCGGCCGCGAACTGGACCGCGCCCGAGATACCGAAGGTAAAGATGAGCTTTGGCTTGACGGTCTTTCCGGAAAGACCGATCTGGTGCGTTGCGTCGAGCCATCCGGCTTCGACAAGCGGTCTCGTGCAGGCGAGGCGCGCACCGATGAGATCAGCAAACGCCTGGACCTTTTCCAGATCATCCTTGGACTTCAGACCACGCCCGACCGCGACGATCGTGTCAGCTTCGGAAATGTCCGAAACCGCCGGCTTGACCTCGAAATCGGTGACGCGGATGCGCTTGTCCTCCCAGGCAGGATCGATGTTCATCCGGATGCACTCACCCGTGGGATCATCGACCGGCTGCGGGGCGGAGAAGACCTTGTAGCGCACGGTCGCAAACTGCGGACGAGTGTTGGTAGTGACGATCTGGGCCATGATGTTGCCGCCGAAGGCGGGACGGATCTGGACGAGATCGGTGTTTTCTTTCATTTCAAGGGCGGTGCAGTCCGCGGTCAGGCCGGTGCGGAAGCGGCAGGCCACGCGCGGCGCAAGGCTGCGGCCGACGTTTGTCGCGCCGACAAGGATCGAGGAGGGCTTCACCTTCTGAACGAAATCGGCAAACGCGTTGGCGTAGGTCGTGTTGGTAAAGAAGCGGAACATCGGGTCATCGTAGATGTAGACCGTGTCGACACCGAGCGCGAGAAGCTTATCCGCCTCCGCGGACAGTCCGTCGCAGATCATGACGGCGTAGACCTTTTGGCCGGTCACTTTGGCAAGCTCGCGGGCCTTGCCGATGAGCTCGAAGGTGACAGGGTGGATCTTTCCTTCACTGCAGTCCGCGAAGACCGCAACGCCTTTCCACTCGTCCTTGTTGACGGCTTTGGCCGGTTCCTTGTCCGCAACATATTCCATAACGCCCTCGGGACCTTTGCGGACGCACATGCGGCACATTTTGCAGGCGGAGGAGATATCGAGCCTGCCGTTTTCGTAGGAGAGCGCGCCGAACGGGCAGATCTTAACGAGCTGCTGCGCGATCTCGGGCGTGACCTTTTCGTGATGAATCCTCAGTTCAGGCATGATGATCCTCCTTTCAGATAAATTTCTTCTGCTTCAGCAGATCATAGACACGGCCGGGAATATCCTCCCCGCCCTCGATCCAGACATGTTCATCGCTCTTCTCGGGCGGGAAGATGCGCTCGACCGAGGTCGCCGAGCCTTTCAGACCATAGTGCGACGGGTCGCGGTCCTCAAAATTATCGAGGCTGATGGTCTGAAGCAGGCCTTCCGCCTTGTCCGCCTCCTTCTTACGTTTGTAGGAGGGGAGTCTCGGGGTGTTGACTTCACTG
>ONYR01000013.1 GCA_900322165.1 uncultured Eubacteriales bacterium | reverse complement strand
CGAAAAATGCGGATCAGCTCCGGCAGATCATCAAGGACAGCCGGTCGAATCAGATAGTCGGTCATGAAGTACTCCTAACGTGCAAAAGAAAAACAATGCAAGTCCCGCGCAAGACAGTGATGTGAGATGTCTATGCGGAGGTTAGATAATCATAACACGAGCGTTTGGAAAGTACAAGGCAAGGAACAGCCGCAGATGTCAAGCTTGTTGACACAGCCTGTTTTCGGATGATATATTTTGAAAAGATGAGAGAAAAAAGAACTGTGCATGGGAGCCATGCAGAAAGGACAAGAGGTGTAATATGCCCCCTGGAGGAGGAAAGCAATGAGTATCCGTTTGATGTATCAGGGAAATCCGTGGGATGTCGAGGAAGGCTCGACCTTTTTGAGTTTGGCGAAGGAAGTTCAGGCTTCCTACGATGCGCCGATCATTTTGGCGAAGGTGGGTCAGAAGCTCGTGGAGCTGAACAAGCCGGTCACAAGGGAAGGCGTGCTGACCTTCCTGACAACGAAGGATCCCGACGGTCATAAGACGTACCAGCGCGGCGCGACGATGATGTTCCTGCGCGCGATGGGCCATGTGCTGAAGGAAAAGCTCCTGTCGCTGAAGCTGGAATATTCGATCGGCGACGGACTGTATTTTATCGCAGATGTGGAAGGCGGATTGACCGATGAGATGGTCGCTGAGGCCGAAAAGACGATGCGCGGGTATGTGGAGGAGGATCTGAAGTTTGAAAAATCGAAGATCTCGACCGATGAAGCGAGGGATCTGTTCCATGCATACGGCATGAAGGACAAGGAGCAGCTGTTCCGCTTCCGCCGCAGCTCGACTGCGAACGTCTACCGCCTTGGCAATTACGTCGACTATTACTACGGATACATGCCGCCGAGCACGGGCATGGTCCGGCGTTTCAAGCTGAAGCGCTACGAAGGCGGCGTGCTGATGGTGCTCCCGAAGCGCAGCGAGCCGGAGAAGGATGGAAGCGAATACGTGGCGAAAAAGCTCTTTTTCACGATGGAGCAGACCAATGCCTGGGGCGCGGGCATCGGAGTCCCGACGGTCGGAGCGCTCAATGAAGCGATCTGCCGCGGTGAGGGACGCGATATCATCCTTGCCTCCGAAGCGTATCAGGAGCATAAGATCGGCGAGATCGCGCGCCAGATCCGCGAGGAAGGACGCCGGATCGTCATGATCGCGGGTCCGTCCTCTTCGGGAAAAACGTCGTTCTCGCACCGCCTTTCGGTGCAGCTTGGCAATGTGGGACTCAAGTCCTATCCGGTCGCGATCGACAATTATTTCGTGGAGCGCGAGAAATGCCCGCGTGATGAGAACGGCGATTACGATTTCGAATGCCTTGAAGCGCTCGACGTGGAGCTGTTTAACGATCAGATGACAAGCCTTCTGCGCGGTGAAAAGGTCAGCATGCCGACGTTCAATTTTGTTACGGGCAAGCCGGAATTCAAAGGCAACCATCTCGCGATCAAAAACGACGCGGTCCTGGTGCTCGAGGGCATTCACGGCCTCAATGAAGCGCTGACCTACCAGATCGCTCCGGAGGACAAGTACAAGATCTATATCAGCGCGGTGACTGCGTTAAATGTCGATGAGCACAACCGGATCCCGACAACGGACAACCGCGAGATCCGTCGAATGGTGCGTGACGCGCGGACCCGCGGCACCTCCGCGCGCGAGACGATCGCTCGCTGGAACTCCGTCAGACGCGGTGAAGAGCGCCACATTTTCCCGTTCCAGGAGCAGGCGGACGTGATGTTCAACTCGGCCTCGCTCTATGAGCTGGCAGTGCTGAAGACCTTCGCGGAGCCTCTGTTGTTCTCGATTCCGATGGACGCGCCGGAATACCCGGAAGCCAAGCGTCTGCTGAAGTTCCTTGACTATTTCCTTGGTCTCTCCTGCGAAGACGTGCCGCGCAACAGCCTTATCCGCGAATTCATCGGCGGAAGCATCTTCCCGGTCGGCTGAGAAGGACGCAGACTGAAAAAACCTGTTAGACAACCCCAGCTGTCTTATAAAAAGATTCATAAATAATATAAAGATTAATCCCTGTTCTCATGATATAATATTCAAGATTCACTGTAATTAGGGAAAGTACGCTGTTTTAAAGAGAAATACAGCACAGATACCTCACGGGATTAGAAAGACAACAAATGCTCCAAGTAAAAGAAATCTGTAAACAGTACAAAACAGGGTCACTGGTGCAGCAAGCCCTTGACCATGTATCGCTGAATCTTCGCGAGAATGAGTTTGTCGCGATCCTCGGACCGTCCGGCTCGGGAAAGACGACCCTCCTGAACATCATCGGCGGCTTGGATCGGTATGACAGCGGAGACCTTGTCATCAACGGCGTTTCCACGAAGAAATACAAGGATCGCGACTGGGACAGCTACCGCAACCATACGATCGGCTTCGTGTTCCAGAGCTACAACCTGATTCCGCACCAGACCGTGCTTGCGAACGTTGAGCTTGCACTGACGATCGGCGGCATCTCCCGCGCGGAGCGCAAGCGGAGAGCCAAGGAAGCGCTGGAAAAGGTGGGCCTCGGCGAGCAGCTTCACAAGAAGCCGAGCCAGATGTCCGGCGGTCAGATGCAGCGTGTTGCGATCGCGCGCGCCCTTGTCAACGACCCGGATATTCTGCTCGCGGATGAGCCGACCGGCGCACTGGACTCTGACACCAGCGTTCAGGTCATGGACCTGTTGAAGGAGGTCGCAGCGGACCGCCTTGTCGTCATGGTAACGCACAACCCGGAGCTCGCGGAACAGTACGCCACGCGCATCGTGAAGCTGAAGGACGGAAAGATCGTCTCCGACAGCGATCCGTACATTGTCGAGAACGAGGAAGAGCCGGTTCACAAGAACTTCGGAAAGGCCTCGATGTCCTTTTTGACTGCGCTCGGGCTGAGCTTCAACAACCTGAAAACCAAGCTGACAAGAACGATCCTTGTCGCGTTTGCGGGATCGATCGGCATCACGGGCATCGCACTGATCCTGTCGCTGTCAAACGGTGTCGATCAATATATCAAGAGCGTGGAGGAGGAGACCCTAAGCGAATATCCGCTAGAGATCTCCAACGCATCGTTCGACATTGCCGCGTTTATGGGCGTGCAGGCCGAGACCTGGCGGTCGGAGGCGGAGGTCGTCGAGATGAAAACGCTCTCGAACATGCTCACGAAGTTTACCTCCAACGACCTGACAAGTCTTCAGAAATATTTTGAGAGCGGGGAAAGCGGGATCGAACCCTATACCCGCACGATCGAATACAGCTATAATCTGGCGCCGGAGATCTACCGGCTCGAAGGAAATAAGTATTACCGCGTCAATCCGGATTCCACGTTTGCGGATATCGGATTCTCGATGAGTACGTTGTATGCCTCGTCCTTCAGTTCCAACAGCTTTATGGTGCTGCCGGAAGCGGAGAATCTGTATCAGTCGCAGTATGACGTGAAGGCCGGGCGCTGGCCGGAAAATGATCATGAGATGGTCGTGGTCCTGACGGACTCCGGGCGCATCGCGGATCTGACGCTCTACGCGCTTGGCTTGAAGGATCAGGAAGAGCTGAATGCGATCGTCAGGGCCTATGCGGCCGGCGAGAGCTATGATGCCGACACGAGTGTCGGTGAATATGAATACGAGGATTTTATCGGGCTGTCGTTTAAACTGGTTCACAGCTGTGATTACTATCAATACGACAGCACCTACAAGGTCTGGACGAATAAGATCGAAGACAAGCGGTTCATGATGGACCTTGTCAAGGCGGGCGAGGATCTTGTCGTTGTCGGCATTGTGCAGCCGAAGGAGGACGCGACCGTTGCGATGCTTTCGAGCGGTGTGTACTTCATGCCGGAGCTGATCCCGGATCTCGTAGCGTACGCGGAGGCTTCCGCGATCGTTCAGGCACAGATGGAGAATCCGGACGTGGACATCATTTCCGGCACGCCCTTCGGAGAAGAGACCGACGGCAGCTTTGATATGAAAGACCTGTTCTCGGTCGATGAGGACGCACTTGCCAACGCGATCCAGTTTGACACCTCCTCGCTGGAGATGGACTTTTCAGGCATCGATGTCTCGGGACTCGATTACAGCTCGATGGATCTGAGCAATCTCTCGATGCCGGAATTTGACATGGGAGAGCTTCTCTCCAAGGTGGAGATCCACGTCGAGCCGACAGAGATGGCCTCGCTTTTTGCCGATCTGACGGCGGATTACCGCGAAGCGCACAAGGATGATCCGTCGCTGGATCTGAGCCGGCTTGGAGCTTCGTTCTCCGAGTACATGGCTACCGAGGAGGCGCGCGAGATCATCCGCACGAACATGGAAGCCATCCTCTCGCAGGAAGGGATTCAGGCGGCGCTGGAGAGCGCGATGACCGATGCGGTGCTGAAGGTGGTTTCCGGCTACGCCGCCTATGCGGAAGCGAACGGGATCACCGATTTCTCCGGGCTGCAGGACTTTTTGGCAACGCCCGAAGGCCAGCAGTCTCTCACCGACGCGACGATTGCGGCAGCTCAGGGGATCGCGGCCATCGATGTCGATGATGCGGCCGTTGAAAAGATGCAGACGGAGCTCATGGATGGCTACAGTGCCTACGCCGCGGCGCAGGGACTGCCGGACGTCAATGCGGTGGTTGAGGACTTCACGGCCTGGCTCCAGAGCGAGAGCGTACAGGAGAGGATCATGGAAACCGCGACCTCTGCGATCGATACCAAAGCGCTTGAGGAGGCGGCAAAGGAAATGATGGGCGAGTATTCCACGCAGCTTTCCTCCGCCCTGACAAGTGCGATGAGCAGTCTCATGGAGCAGCTTGCCTCGCAGATCTCCTATGCGATCACCGATGCGATGTCGGAGATGGCCGGCTCGCTTGAGAATGCGCTTAAGATCGACGGAGACGCGTTTGCGAAGGCCTTCAAGGTCACGATGACCGAGGATGAAGTTCAGGAGCTCATGACCGCGATGATGTCGCAGAGCGTGACAACTTACGACGGAAACCTCACGAAGATGGGTTACACGGACCTGGGAAAGCCGACCTCGATCACGATCTACCCGAAGGACTTCGAATCCAAGGCTGCGATCAAGGACATTCTGAATGCCTATAATGAGCGGATGAGAGAAAACGGCGAGGAGGATAAAGTGATCTCCTACAGCGATATCGTCGGAACGATGATGTCGTCGGTTACGGATATCATCAACGCGATCAGCTACGTTCTTGTCGCGTTCGTCGCGATCTCGCTCGTGGTTTCGTCGATCATGATCGGCGTT
This sequence comes from uncultured Eubacteriales bacterium, assembly GCA_900322165.1. Lineage (GTDB taxonomy): Bacteria > Bacillota > Clostridia > Lachnospirales > Bianqueaceae > RUG760. Next base: position 2,013 of record ONYR01000013.1, on the reverse strand, counting down.
ATTACCTACATCAGCGTGCTCGAGCGCCGCAAGGAGATCGGTATCCTGCGCGCGATCGGTGCCTCGAAGCGCAATATCTCCGAGGTCTTCAACGCCGAGACCTTCATTATCGGTCTTCTCGCGGGTGCGATCGGTGTCGGCATGACGGAGCTGATCCTCATCCCGGGCAACATTCTGATCCATCACCTGACGAACATGGACTCGATCAGTGCGATCATGCCGGCGGCGGCCGGAGTGGTGCTTGTTGTGCTGAGCGTCATTCTAACGCTGATCGGCGGATTGATCCCGTCGAGCAAGGCGGCCAAGAGCGATCCGGTAGCGGCACTGAGAACCGAATAAAGACAAAAACGAGGCAAAGCCGGGACCGGTTTTGCCTCGTGATTTAAAAAAGCAATGATGAACAAAGAAAAGAGGCTGCGGAAAGAGAAAATCTTCTTTCTGCAGCCTTTTCTTTTCGTGACAGCATTCGATCTATAGGAAAGCCCGCGGGACCGCCTCCCGGCACCGAAAAACGGTGAATGGCTTATCAAATCATTCTTACTCTACTACAGTATCACAGTTAAGGAAAAAAGTACAATACATAATTCATGAAGTTTTATTATATGAAATTCATATAATTAATAGTATGGTTCTCCTTCGTTGCGAGGGAGGGTGGGATATGATAAACTGTTTGAGGAAATTTACACCAAAAGAGGAGCGCATCGCGGAGGATCCGCTGCGGGTTTTCTTTGGACGGTGAAGAATAAAGTGGTGAGGTAAGGCATGGCAAGACCGGATTTCGCTGCGGTGAGGCAGCAGGCGAGCGTCATTGAACGCAGTAAAGAGATGCTCGGGGCGATCGGAAACTCGAAGAATGAGATCGCCAAGGCATTGTATCAATCCGCCTACGAAGTGTTCCAGACGCGGGTCGACGAGATCCTCGAGGATACACCGATCGAGAAGATGAGTTTTGCGTCTCACGGAGTTCCGGTGCGCGAGCTGAAAGCGGCCGGGTATGAGAACGTGTATCAGATCAAGACGGCCAGCTATTCCCAGCTCGCTCAGGTGGAGGGAATGGACGGCAAGCTGCTGCAGAACCTCTTTGATGCGCTGGGAGAGGTGCGGACGAGTGCGGAGAGAAAGGCCTCCGTGAGAATCACGGCCGATCGAAAGACGGTGCAGCAGAGCGCGCTGATCCTTGATCTGTACCGATATGCGGCGCTGGAGAGCGTATTTGCGGAGACGGAGAGACTGCAGACAAAATACGGGCGGTGTTTCCGCGAAAGCCTGCCGGCTTCGAAGGAGATCACTTCCTTTACGCAGTGGCTGTTTGCTCCGCTGCAGAAGAAAAAGCGTGTTTCGGAGGCGGCCCAGGATATCCTCAATGCGGTGAACTCGGAGCTTCCGGGCGCCGCGGACAAGCTCTATACCGAGCAGTGCCGTGTGATGCTGGCAGAGGCCGGGGAGGCATGGACTGAGTTTGAAAAGCGGCCGGCCGAGTACTATGCGAAGCTTGAGAAATTCCTTGATACCTACAGTGCACAGGCGCAGAGGCTGGGGGCTGCGGCGGTCATTCCGCGCAAGAAAGCCCTCAAGGAGATGCTTCCGGTCGATCTCGCGGACGAGGTGGAGAAGTTTGAGCTTGATACCAGCTGCCTCGATGCAACCCTGCGCGGCTATCAGGATTTCGGCGTGAAATATATCCTGACGCAGGAGCACGCGCTTGTCGGAGACGAGATGGGCCTTGGCAAAACGATCCAGGCCATCGCGGCGATGGCGCATCTGTGGGCGAAGGGTGCGCAGCATTTTCTGGTGATCTGTCCGGCGAGCGTGCTCATCAACTGGGTGCGCGAGATCCGGAAATTCTCGACCCTGCCTGCCTATCTGCTGCACGGCGTGGATTTTGCCGATGAGCTGATCGGATGGTTTAACCATGGCGGCATCGCCGTCACGAACTTTGAAGCGATCCCGAAGCTGAAGGCAGCCGGGGAGCTGAATCTGAGACTGTCGCTTGTCGTCGTGGATGAGGCGCAT
>ONYR01000043.1 GCA_900322165.1 uncultured Eubacteriales bacterium | reverse complement strand
TTAATGATATGCATGATCTTGCCTTGAAGCTTTCCGGTACGGAAATGATAAGCCCATCTGGGCGCGACAAAGTATCCGCCGATGATGCGGTAGGTCACAAGACCGGCCTTCGCGTGCTTAACGAGCTTTCCGGCTGAAACGTCCACCTTCGCCGTGACTCCGTTGAAGGAACGGCTTCCCTCCGGAAAGATCATGATGTTGTGACCTTTATGCGCGCGGCGCAGGATCTCACGCACGGTCCCAAGTGGCACGGTTCCCTTGAATTCCGGGATCGGATCAAAGAAGAACCAGTACGGCTTAGCTACTTTCGATCGCTTCAGATGTTCGCCGCAGACAAAATACATATGCTGGCGGAACGCGTTGATCAGCATGGTCATGTCACTTTCGGTTGTATGGTTGGCCATGATGATGTAGTGCCCGTCGTTTAGCTTCGGGCAGACGTCCGTGGTAAATTGGTATTTTTTCAGCAGCAGAACGGTTAACAGATAGACAGCTTTATAAACGATTCGATGCCAAAGCGAATGATCGGGCCCCTCTTTCTCTTTCATGAATTTTTCCTCCAGTGCCCCTTAGGGCTGCCGCGCAGATGCGGCGTCTCTCTGTATATTTGGGAAATCTAAGAGCAAAGTCTAAAATAACACTTATAGTGGGCGGGCAAAATCTTAGGTAATACTTAAAGCGGGCGGGTCTGGTCTCTCAGGAACGCGACAAGCTCCTCGTCGCCCTCCAGCAGCGGCTCTACCTCGCGGCGGACGCGTGCGTGGTAAGCGTTCAGAAGATCGATCTCTTCCTGCGTCATCAAGGACAGATCAATAGCTTCGGGCTCATACGGGCAAAGCGTGATCGGCTCAAGACGGTCGAACTTCGCCCACTCGTTCGTCTCATCTTCCACGACCATGACAAGGTTCTCGATGCGGACACCGAACTTGCCGGTCGGATAGTAGCCAGGCTCGTCAGAGATGACCATGCCAGGCTTGAGCGGAATCTGGTTGAGGCCGAAGGAGATGTTCTGCGGTCCTTCATGGACGCTCAGGACAAAGCCGACACCGTGGCCGGTACCGTGTTTGTAATCCAGATGATGATCCCAGAGCGGCTTGCGCGCGAGCACATCGAGATTGGTGCCGGTGATGCCTTCCTTGAAGCAGGCATTGCCGAGTGCCAGATGGCCCTTCAGCACCAGCGTATAGGCAGTTTTCATCTCGTCCGTCAGGGGGCCGAGCGCGATTGTACGGGTGATGTCGGTCGTACCTTCGAGATATTGCGCGCCGGAGTCGACAAGCAGGAAGCCTTCCGGCTTCAGCGTCGCGCAGGTGCCCTTCTCGGGTTTGTAGTGGATAATCGCACCGTTTTCGCCATAACCGGAAATCGTATCAAAGCTGATGCCAAGGCTGTTTTCCTGATCGCAGCGCATCTGATCAAGATGCATCGCAACATCGACCTCATCGAGCGTTTCGCCGTTTTTCACCGCGTCCTTGACCCACTTGATAAAGCGGACCATGACCGCGCCGTCTTTGACATGGGCCTTGCGGAAGTTCTCCTGCTCGGCCGGAGTCTTGACGGCTTTCATCATCGCGACAAGATCGACGGTCTCCTTGTGGATCTTCCAGTCCGCAGGAATGCTTTCGTACAGCAGCTGGTTGACCAGTCTCAGGTCGCAGGCAAGCGTGGAAGCCGGGAGCGTTTTCAGCACTTCAGGCAGCGCATCGTACGGACGAACGGTTACGCCGTCCTTCTCGAGCGTCTCGCGGAATTCGGCGCTGACCTTCTTTTCATCAATGAAGAAATCGCAGGTGTCTTTTCCGACAAGCGTGAACGCGTAGGCAACCGGGGTGCAATGGATATCATTGCCGCGGTAGTTCAGCAGCCAGGCGCTGGATTCAAGTGCGGCCACGAGATAATAATCTGCGTTAACCTTCGCAAGATGCGCACGCACACGCTCGATCCGCTCCACTCTGGTTTCGCCAGAGAGCGCTGCGTCGAACTCAAAGATCTTATCCTTCGGAAGGCTCGGACGGTCTTCCCAGATCTCGCCGACAAGGTCCTGCGCTACGGAAAGCTTCAGATGCTTTTCGGCAAACTTTTCCTTCATTTTGAGCGCTTGTGCATAGCCGATCTGACGTCCGTCGACACCAACAACACCGCCCTCCGGCGTGTTTGCGAGGATCCAGTCCTCCAGCGTCGGAACGCCGGGCTCTGCGATCTTCATCAGCTCAACGACCGTGCCCTTGGTCTGCGTTTCGCCCTGCAGGAAATAACGTCCGTCGACCCAGACGGCAGCTTTATCCTTGGTGGCGGCAAAGGTGCCGGCCGAGCCGGTAAAGCCGCTGATATAGGCTCTTGCGCGCCAGTAGGTCGCGACGTATTCACTCTGGTGTGCATCCGCGGAGGGGACAAAATACGTGTCGATGCCCCGCTCTTCCATCAGCCGCTGCAGCGCGGCTACTTTTTCGTTCGTAGTCATGTTGACTCCTTCTACCGGTTTTTGACCGGAAAGCGATCAGACAATCGGGTGCCTGCTTCGCTCAAATATGCTCTTTTAGCTGAAGTAGCGTACGCCGCCCTCGAAGATCTTCTGATCCTTGATGCCGGCGATATTTTTTGCGACGTTGTCGCCGATTCGCTCGGAATGACCCATCTTGCCGAGAACACGTCCGTCCGGAGAGGTGATGCCCTCAATGCCCCACATCGAACCGTTCGGGTTCATCGGGATCTGCATGGTCGGAAGACCGTTCTCGTCCACGTACTGGGTCGCGATCTGGTTGTTCTCAGCCAGCTGCTTCAGCACTGCCTCCGACGCGACAAAGCGTCCTTCGCCGTGAGACACCGCGATCGTGTGGATGTCACCGGGCTCGGAAAGCGAGAGCCACGGGCTCTTGGTGGAGGTAACACGGGTCTGAACCATCTGGGAAACGTGGCGGCCGATCGTGTTGTAGGTCAGGGTCGGCTGATCCGCGCTCAGCGGGCGGATCTCACCGTAGGGTACCAGGCCAAGCTTGATCAGTGCCTGGAAGCCGTTGCAGATACCAAGGACAAGCCCATCGCGCTGATTCAAAAGCTTCATCGTGGCTTCCGCGATCGCGTCGTTGGAGAAGACGGTCGCGATGAACTTACCGGAACCTTCCGGCTCATCTCCGGCTGAGAAACCGCCGGAAACCATGAGGATCTGCGCCTTCTCGATCCGCTTGACCATCTCTTCGACCGAAGCGGTGATGTCCGCCGGGTTCTGGTTGCGGAAAACAAAGACGTCGGGCTCCGCACCGGCTCTGAGGAAAGCACGCGCGGTATCATATTCACAGTTGGTGCCTGGGAAGACCGGGATGAAGACGCGCGGACGAGCGGTCTTGACTCCGGTATAGATCTTCTTCTGCGCGGGTGCGTAGAGCTTCACATCGCCCATGCGTTCATCGAGCGGGGTCTTGGTTTTATAGACACGCTCAAGCTTGCCGGTGTAGGCTTCCTCGGTCTCTGCGAGAGTGATACTCTCGTCGCCGAAGGTAAATTCAGGCACTTCCGCGATACCGCCAAGCACCAGACCCATCGAGGCGATCTCATCATCGTTTGTCTCTACCACAAGGCTTCCGTAGACCGGAGCCTGCGCGAGCGCCTCCTTTGCCTCATCACAAAACGCAAAGCCAAAGCCGTTGCCCATCGCCATCTTGACAACCGCCTCGATCACACCGCCGGAGGTTACCGCGTAGGCCGCCTTGATCTTGCCGGCCTTCATGGCTTCAAGAACCTTGTCGTAGAGCGCCATCGCCGCGTCGATCTTGATGGTCTCGTCCGGATTCTTCTCTACGCAAAGCAGAACCGCTTTATCGCCTGCTTCTTTAAACTCAGGGGTAACGATCTCATCGGTATTCGTCCAGTCCACCGCGATCGAAACGAGGGTCGGCGGAACATCGATATCATTGAAGGATCCGGACATGGAGTCCTTGCCGCCGATGGACGGAAGGCCAAGGCGTTTCTGCGCCTCGTAGCCGCCCAAAAGCGCGGCAAACGGTTTTCCCCAGCGCTTCGGATCTTCGCTCATGCGCTCAAAGAATTCCTGGAAGGAGAAACGGATCTTGCGGTAATCACCACCGACCGCCACGACCTTCGCCACGGATTCCATCACCGCGTACTCCGCGCCGTGGAACGGGCTCCAGGAGGAGACGTACGGATCGTAGCCGTAAGCCATCAGGGA
>ONYR01000165.1 GCA_900322165.1 uncultured Eubacteriales bacterium | reverse complement strand
TCAAGCAGCGGATGTCTCGCCCCGGGCAGATGGATGATGCCGTTTTCATTCAGATCCGGCTTCACCGCGTCTTCCTCAAGTGCCAGAGCCGATCTTGCAAAGATGAAATCCAGCTCAGTCAGCAGCTCGAAGTCCGCGAGAATCGCTTCATGCGCATCATCCACCATCCCGCCAAGCACGCGCAGAATGCGGATGATCTCTTCTTTCTCCGCAACGCGCAGCTCTGCGATCGTATTGTTGAGCTGAACGATCGCCATCGGTTCGATAAACAAGGTCGATCCGCTTGAAGACTGATCATGGATCATGCCTGAGATCCCGGCCTTGAATTCCGCTTTGACCGGCAGGCAGTAACGTCCGCCACGCAGCGTAACGATCGAATCCTGCAGCATCGAGCGGTAGGATTCGGAATGGATCATGTTCTGAAGCTGCGATTGGATGCGGCTTTCCTGAATGTTGATCTCTTTACGGATCTTATGAAGCTTCGGACTCGCGTCATCGCTCATCTCCTCCGCAGAGATGATGCAGCGGTTGATCTCCCGCTCAAGGTCCTGAACCGGCATCAGTCCGTCGAAGATCGGATCCAGATTCGGGAAATCACCGATGAGGGATTTATCACGCTTTCCATAATCTTTCAGATGCTGCGCTGTGTGCAGGCAGTCCGCGATCTCTAAAAGCTCGCTCATCATCAGCTCACCGCCCAGAGCGGTTCGGCGAACGGAGGGACGAATATCCTTTAAACCGTTAAACGAGGGTTTCCCTTTCACAACCAGATAGCGAAAACCCTCGGCTGTCTCCTGCTGCCACCGCTCGATCTCAAAAATCGATTCGGAAGGCCGCAGATTCAGACAGCGTTCCTTTGCGTAATCGGAAGCCGCTTTGGCGGCAAGGCGCGTTAACACCTTGTCGAACTCGAGCTTCCTTAAATGTTTTTCATTCATCATGATTTGTAATCTCCGCTTCGCAGCGCTCCCGCTGTTAAGAGATTCGGGAATCCCTGCTGCCTAAGCGCTTCGTAAAGAATGATGGCAGCGGAATTCGCAAGGTTCAGTGAGCGCAGTTTCTCCCCCATGGGGATGCGGACGCAATCCTTTCTGTGATATCGAAGAATGTCTTCCGGTATCCCGGCGGATTCTTTACCGAACATGATAAAGTCATCCGGACCGTAGGAGACATCAGCATAAGTCTGTTTTCCCTTCGTTGTCGCATAGAAGATCCGTGCATCCGGATAGTTCGCTTCAAAAGCGGATACAAAATCATCGTAGCAATCGTACACCTTAAGATCGAGAAGGTCCCAGTAGTCCATTCCGGCCCGCTTCAGCTGCTTTTCGTTAAGGGAAAAGCCAAGCGGCCGAATCAGGTGCAGCGTCGTTCCCGTGCAGACACAGGTCCTGGCGATGTTCCCGGTGTTGGAGGGGATCTCCGGCTCAAGCAGTACGATATGCATGATTACTTCTTTGCTCCTTTAAAGGGATTGGATAAAATGCTCGATACGGTCGAGCGCCGTTTTCAGCGATTCCATGCTGTAGGCGTAAGAAATACGGACGGATCCTTCGCCGTCTTTTCCAAACGCGTCACCGGGCACGACAGCCACCCGCTCTTCCTGAAGCAGCCTCGTGCAGAACTCCTCGGAGCTCATGCCGAATTTCGCGATCGACGGGAAGACATAAAACGCCCCGAACGGTTCAAAGCAGTCTACGCCCATCTCGCGGAGGCGATGCACCACGTAGCGTCTGCGGCGGTTGTATTCACGGCGCATGGCCGCTACCTTATCATCGCAAGCCTCAAGCGCGTTGATTGCGGCATACTGGCTTGTCGTGGGGGCGCACATGATCGCAAACTGGTGGATCTTGGTCATCTGGCTGATGAGCCACTGCGGGCCGCACGCATAGCCAAGACGCCAGCCGGTCATGGAGAAGGCCTTGGAGAAACCGTTGATCGTCAATGTCCGCTCCCACATGCCCGGAAGCGTAGCGATCGAACAATGCGGCTTATCCCCGTAGCTGAGCTCTGCGTAGATCTCGTCCGAGATCACGAAAAGATCATGCCGAATGCAGAAATCCGCGATCGGCTCAAGCTCTTCCCGAGTCATGATCGAGCCGGTCGGGTTGTTCGGGAACGGCATGATGAGAATGCGCGTATTCTCGGTGACCAACGGCTCGAGATCTTCGACCTTCAGCTTAAATTCATTCTCCAGCTTCAGCGGTACATTGACCGGAGTTCCGCCTGCAAGCTCGACGCAGGGAATGTAAGAAACGTACGACGGTTCCGGGACCAGCACTTCAATGCCCTCGGACAGCATCGCGCGAAGACCGACATCGATCGCTTCACTGCCACCGACGGTGATAAGGATCTCACTCAGCGGGTCATAGTCTAGGCTGTATTTGGCCTTGACATAACGAGACAGCGCCATGCGCAGTTCCTTTAAACCGGCGTTGGCGGTATAGACCGTTTTGCCCTGTTCCAATGTATAGATCGCGGTTTCCCGAATCGACCAAGGCGTGTCAAAATCAGGCTCACCAACACCGAGCGAGATCACGTTATCCATTTCCGCTGCGATGTCAAAGAATCGACGGATTCCGGACGGTTTCATGTTCCGGACCGTCTCGTTTAAAAAGTCTCTCACAGCGAAATCAGATTCCTTTCGTCTTTTTTGGTATCTTCCATGAAGATGCCGTTTTCTTTATATTTCTTCAGGATAAAGTAGGTAGCCGTGCTGGTGACGGTATCGATGACTGCCAGACGCTCACGCACAAACAGTGCGACCTGCTGCATGGTCTTGCCCTCGACAATGACCATCAGATCGAACGATCCGGACATCAGGAAGACACTCGAGACCTCCTCAAATTCGTAGATGCGGCGCGCGATCTTGTCGAAGCCTTCATCACGCTGCGGCACCACCTTGACTTCGATCAGCGCGGTCACACGTTCCTCGCTGGTTTTGTCCCAGTTGATCATCGTATGGTAGCCCGCGATGGTCTTGCTCTCCTCCATGGACTTCATCTCGGATGCGATCGTCCCCTGATCGACCCCCAGCATAACAGAAAGATCCTCCAGATTGGCTCTGGCATTTTTCTCTAATACTTCAAGCAATTCTTCTCTTAACATGCGTTGTACCTCGTGCTGATAGAATTTTTCATACTATTATACCACAGAAGGCCTCGCTTTGTCTGCTGATTCACAATTTATTCTTCCAGCATCTCATCAAGAAATCTCGAGCGCACCGAGCCAAGTCCGTCATAGTAACTGAGCGTTAACCGAGATTTCGCTCGAGTCATCGCAACATACATCAATCTCCTCTCTTCCTCCATCGCCCCTTCCGCCTCTGCTTCCTCTCTCGGACAGCTGCCTTCGGTTAATCCCGTAACATAAACATGATCAAATTCAAGGCCTTTCGCGCCGTGCATGGTCATAAGGTGTACCGGATTCGGAGAGGGCCAAAAGATCTGTTTGATCTGTCTTAGCAAGTCGAAGACCGAACCTTCATTTTGTTTGATCCGGGCCATCGCTCCCGAGAAATAACCGGTTCGAAACAAGACGATCAACAGAACACGTCGCAAGAGTTTTGGTGACTCACGCTCCTCTGCTTCTGCCATTTCTCGAATCGTGGAGAACACTTCGTTCAGTTCTTCCAATTCTCCCCTTTCCTCCGTGCTGATCGTTTCCTGCCTTAACAGGCCATCGATCAGATCCGTTCCGTTCGGAATGCGGTTTCGGTGCCCGGCACGGTACAGTACAGGAAAGATATCAAACAATTGATCACTAACACCTCCGTCGAGAATGAAACTCATCAGCACGTTCATTTCACGCTTGATGAGAACGGCTTGAGGATGCTCACTGACCCAGGTTTCAGGGCTGATATAGGCAACGCCCGCTTCCTCAAGCGCTTCCGCAACGAGCATACCCTGCCGGTGTGTTCGGGACAGTACGGCGATGGAAGTATCACGCTGGATTACAGCGCTATGAAAGAGAGTTTCTCGTCCGATCAAGTCGGCGATCCCACGCACCTCTGCGCGGTCATCAAAATAACGTTTGATTCGAACCGGCGAGGTCAGCGAAAATCTGTCACGGCTTGGATCGGCCATGATTTCTTTTCGAAAACGCTGAAGATTATGTTCGATCAGTCGGCGGCTTAAGCTAACGATCAGCGGATGTGAGCGGTAATTGACCGTCAGATCC
>ONYR01000134.1 GCA_900322165.1 uncultured Eubacteriales bacterium | reverse complement strand
GGGATTGACGAAGAGATCGCTTCGAGAGCGGCCGCTCAAGGCCGGAATGGCGCGCAGATAGCTTGTTTCGGGAATTTTGGACCAGTCGATCGAGGCCGCGCGGATAAACAAGTCTTTCTCTTTTTGGGTTGGCATCGGGTTTGCTCCTGTCATCGAGCGAAAAATGGATTTCGGATGAATATGGAATTACTATAAACGCTGCACAGGAATTCTTCAAGTCTGCGATTTGGCAGGCAGTGCAAAATGCGTTATAATTTACGCAGCAAACCGTTGTAAAAGGGGTGGGTCTATGCTGTCGATACAGGAATTGGTAAAAGCAACCGGCGTTACGAGCCGCATGCTGCGGTATTATGATGAAAAAGGGATCCTCTCCCCTCGGATGCGTTCCGAAAGCGGGGTTCGCTACTATGATGAGGCGGCTATCGGGCGAATCAGTCTGATCGGAACGTTTCTTTCACTGGGATATTCGGTAGAGACCATTCGAGAGATGCTTTCGGAAGACACGTTTTCGCCTGCGAACGTGATGGAGATCGTTCGTGAGCAGAAAGTCAGCCTGATCCGTCAAAAGGAAAAAATCGAAGAAAGTCTTCGCATTCTGGATGAGATCGATGAGGAAGCGGTCACGAAAATGACCTCGTGGAAAGAGGTAGAAGAGACGATCCACCGACTCATGAGTGAAACCAAGGTGAAGGAAGCGCATAAAGATCTGCGTACTCTTTTGCAAAACTCGTGGCGTAGGCAAGGGTCGGATTTTGATGAATGGATGCGGTTTATGTTCGAGCCGGTCGTCTTTCCGAAGGCTGAGATGAAGATGGCAGAAGTGAATGCCTCAAACGGCTATTACTGGATCCATAACGAAGACCGCCTGCCGAAAGGGGAACTGGATCTTTTCTATGATCCCGACATTCGAAAGGGAAACGAGCATCCGAAGACGCCGGGCCTGAAGACGGTTTGGCGGGCGATGACGGACCTTGACAGTGCCATGGATAAGACGTATGACCTTGTTTTTAATGATCATCCGCAGTTCTACCGCGAGCAGGTTAAAGAGGGGATCGAGGAGATGCACCGCATTCTCAAAAAAGGAGGAAGCCTTTACCTGATTTGTGAAGACGCAGATCACAATCAGCCGTTTGCAGAATGGAAAAACACGGTGCAGCCTTCACGGATTTATCGCAGGCGTTATTATCGGGAGCATTACGTATCGGATATCCTGATCCCGCTGATCCGGGAGATCTTTGGAAATGTGACGGATTACCCGCGCCGCAATGCCGTTCATATCACGGATATGGAGGAAATCCGAAGGACATTTGAATCAGAATGCAAGCTGGAGGATTCTGACTATGCTGCAAGGCAGCGGCTGGAGAACGTCATGAAGGAAGTCGGGGCCGAAATGAAAAAGCAGGGATCCGTTGAACGAGTCAGCTATTATCATATCCTGAAGGCAGTAAAAGAGTAATGAGGGCTGACTCGAGATCATATTGATCATATGAAAATAATACAATAAAAATGAAAATACCACTTGAACTTGACATCATGTCAAGCTTTATACTAAACCCATCTTCGAAACGAGGATGGGTTTTATTCATTACAAAGCGATTTAGGGAGGTGGTTTTCATGATCGAGGCGAAACATCTGACAAAGGATTACACGGTGCATCTGAAGGGGAAGGGCCTCTCCGGAATGGTGAAATCGCTGGTGAAATCCGAAAAGAAGATCGTTCACGCGGTGCAGGACGTAAACTTTTCGATCGGAGAGGGTGAATTAGTCGGTTATATCGGCCCGAACGGCGCCGGGAAATCGACCACCATCAAAATGCTGACCGGAATTCTGCAGCCAAGTGAAGGAAGCGTTTCGGTCTGCGGGATCGATCCGGCCAAGAACCGCATCCAAAACGCGATGAATATCGGGGCGGTATTCGGCCAGAAAACACAGCTCTGGTGGGATCTGCCGGTACGAGAGACCTTTGAGCTTCTGAAACGGATGTATCAAATCAACGATAAGGTCTATCAGCGTAATCTTGATGATTATATGAGTTTTTTGGAGATGGGTTCGTTTGCGGACCAGCCGGTCAGACAGCTCTCGCTCGGGCAGCGCATGCGCGCGGAGATCGCGGCCTCGCTTTTGCATGATCCGAAGGTGCTTTTTTTAGATGAACCGACGATCGGACTGGATATTAATGTGAAGCTCAATATGCGTGAGTTTATCAAGAAGATCAATGAAGAACGTGGGGTAACCGTGCTTTTGACAACGCACGATCTGTCCGATATCGAATCCCTCGCTCGCCGTATTATTGTCATCAACCATGGAACGCTTGGCTTTGACGGGACGATCGAAGCGCTGGCGGAAAAATATTCGGACGGGAAGAGGAGTATTCGTTTTACCCTTCAGGAGGAGCATGATCTGGCGCTGCCGGCGGAAATGGCTGCGCACTGCTTAGTTAAACGTGACGGCCGACACATGACGATCGTGCACGATAAGGCAGTGGAGGCCGCAGCGATTCTTGGGTTCATCATGTCCAAGACAGCCATCTCCGACATTGATATCAAAGGCCCGCAGATCGAGGATGTGGTGCTGGAGGTGTACAACTCATGAAGCGGTATATGGCGTTCTTTCGATCGGAGCTTGAGACGGCGATGGCCTACCGAGGCGATTTCTTTTTCTCGTTCCTGGCCGATTTCATCCTGATCTTGGTGAAGCTTGCGGTCTGGAGTGCTGTGTTTCAGCATCGCAGCACGGTAGCCGGGTTTGACTTTGCGCAGATGATGACCTACCTCTTTGTCTCACAAACTGTCACCAATATCTATGCGTTCAAAAACGACGCGTCGCGTCCGATCAGCAGCAAGATCCGAAAGGGCACGATCGTTTTCGATCTCCTTCGGCCTGTGGAGTTTACCAAGGCGCGTCTGTTCGAAAACCTGGGACAGACCATGGTCGTGGCAATGTTTAATCTGGCCTTTCTGCTAGGGTGCATCCTGCTGATCCCGAATGTGGATCTGCCGGCTTCCTTTGCCTGCGCGGGACTGTTCGTGCTGAGCATGGTCTGCGGCTACGTTATCATGTTCTGCGTCTGCCTGCTTTCCGGCCTTCTGACCTTTTGGACCATGAACAGCTGGGGCATGCGCAATATCCGAAACGCGATCATCGCTTTTTTCAGCGGTTCACTCGTGCCGATCGGAGCACTGCCTGAGTGGATGCAGGGAATCTGCAATGTGCTGCCGTTTAAATCGATCATCTATACCCCGACCATGATCTACATGGGGCAGTATGATGTGAGGGAGTCACTGATTCAGATTAGCGTGCAGCTTTTCTGGGCGGCTTTCCTCTGGATCGCGGCACGGCTTCTGTGCGGCGCTGCGCTCAAGCGGGTGCAGGTGAATGGCGGTTAACCGGGCCTTGATAGATATTGTGTATTTACATATGTGAGGCCCGGTCGGAGTTTTGGCTGCGCCAAAACTCGGATGTCGTTCTGTGGAAAATGGGCCGCTGAAAGGAGGGTTTTATGAAGCGGGTTTTCTTTTATTTGCGGTTGTTTCCGTATTTTGTGTCGAAGAGTGTGCAGTCGAGGATGAGTTAT
>ONYR01000138.1 GCA_900322165.1 uncultured Eubacteriales bacterium | reverse complement strand
GCGATTTTGAAAAAGAAAAACCCCGGAAACCGCATGATTCCGGGGTTTTTGAGGCCTTCTGAGTCTCGATTATCGCTTCGAGAACTGAGGTGCGCGACGAGCGGCCTTGAGACCGTACTTCTTACGCTCTTTCATACGAGGATCGCGGGTGAGGTAGCCGGCCTTTTTGAGGACGACACGATACTCCGGATCAACGCTGAGCAGTGCGCGGGCGATGCCATGACGGATGGCACCGGCCTGACCGCTGAAGCCACCGCCGTTGACGTTGACAAAGATGTCAAACTTCTCAAGGTTCTCGGTAGCCGTCAGGGGCTGCTTAATGATAACTTTCAGGATTTCCTGTCCGCCAAAGTACTCGTTGATGTCTTTCTTGTTAACGGTGATCTTACCGGTGCCAGGTCTCAGGTAAACACGAGCAACACTGGATTTTCTTCTTCCGGTTCCGTAATACTGCGTAACAGCCATGGTTTATTGCTCCTCCCTTTCCTTAGTCATGCAGCTTCAGTTCGATGGGCTGCTGAGCCTGATGATTGTGCTCAGGACCTGCATAAACCTTCAGCTTTTTCAGCATGTCACGACCGAGGGTGTTCTTGGGAAGCATACCCTTGACGGCAGTCTTAACAGCCAGCTCAGGCTTGGTCTTAAGAAGCTGCTTGTAAGGGATCTCACGCAGACCACCGGGCTGGCCGGTGTGAGTGCTGTATACTTTCTGATCCAATTTCTTGCCGGTCAGGACAACCTTATCAGCATTGATAACGATCACGTAATCTCCCATGTCAAGGAAGGGAGTGAACTCCGGTTTGTTCTTACCGCGGAGAACAGAGGCAACCTGAGAAGCAAGACGTCCAAGGGTCTGGCCTTCAGCGTCAACGACATACCACTTTCTCTCGATATTTTTGCCGCTAGGCATATAAGTTTTCATGAAACTTTACACTCCTTAATTCGTAGGTCGCTGTTTGAAATTGGAATCCGGGGCTAGTGGATTAAATTCCGCAGCAACATTGCGACTCGAGAAGTCGCACTCATATATTATATGGACTTCAAACCCGCTTGTCAAGCGGTTTTTTAACTTTCTTGAGGAAATTCATCCCTCAGTTTTCCACTTATTTCCCGAAGGCTTTTTCCTTCGGCCAGACGGGCAGGTTTTCGTACTCTACGGACCGAAGACTGAGCCCAAGAGCCGGTGCAGTCACCCCCAGCACCTCCCGGTTTCCGCTTTCGATCGCGTCCTGAAATGCGGACTGCGGGATCCGGCCTCTTCCGATATCCAACAAGCTTCCTGCGATAATACGGACCATGTTGTAGAGAAACCCATTGCCGGTCACCTTGAGTTCATAGACCGTTCCGTTTTCAACAAGATCTTCCGCCTCGCTAAGGGAAGCTTCATAGATCGTCCTAACGGTCGATGCGTTCTCGGCTTTCGCGGAGCGGAACGCATAGAAATCATGTTCGCCTTCCAGCACCGGCAGTGCCTCTTTCATACGCTCCATATCGAGTTTCTCAGGCACAAGCACGG
This sequence comes from uncultured Eubacteriales bacterium, assembly GCA_900322165.1. Lineage (GTDB taxonomy): Bacteria > Bacillota > Clostridia > Lachnospirales > Bianqueaceae > RUG760. Next base: position 8,028 of record ONYR01000138.1, on the reverse strand, counting down.
TGTGATATCGCAGGTTCGGGAGCATGACCGGTCCGTTTAGGAAGCGATACACATATGTTTTGCGCTTGGCTCCGTACTGAGGCTGAAAGTCACCGTCCACTTCCATCGCATCCAGGATCCGAATATCGTCCGGCAGGTTCGCGTTAAGTGCACGGACAAGGCTTTCTGCCGGAATCGGATGATGAAAATCGAAAGCCGCTACCTGCCCTTCGGCGTGAACGCCGGCATCGGTTCGGCCGGAACCCATCACATGGACCTTCTCGCTAAACTGCTTAGCGATCGTATCTTCCAGCACAGCCTGGATCCCAAGGCCGGTCTCCTGCCGCTGCCATCCGGCGTAAGCAGTTCCGTCATAGGCTATTTTCAGCGCGATTCGTCTCTTTTGGTTTTCCATCATCGCACCCCAAGCAGCGTAAGCACGGTGCCCGCCAGTTCTCTGACGCCCGGCAGGTAGCGCGAGAAGATCATAGCCAGCAGGAACAGTAAGAGCAGGACCATGGCTACATAGTCACCGGTCCGGTATTTCAGCTCTTTCATCTTGGTACGGCCTTCATCGCCGCGGTAGCAGCGGGCTTCCATCGCGGTCGCCAGCTCATCGGCCCGCCTGAACGCGGAGATAAACAGCGGGACAAGCACCGGGATCAGGGATTTAGCCCTTCGCAGGAGCGATCCGCTTTCAAAATCAGCGCCTCGCGCGGACTGAGCCTTCATGATCTTATCGGTCTCTTCCATCAGGATCGGAATGAAACGGAGCGCAATGCTCATCATCATCGCGATATCGTGCACCGGCACCTTGATCTTTTTCAGCGGTCTGAGAAGCTTTTCAAGCCCATCGGTCAGCTGCAGGGGCGTCGTTGTCAGCGTCATCATTGAACAGCCGATGACAAGCATGATCAAACGCATCCCCATGAATAGCGCGGTATACAAGCCCTGATAGGTGATCTTCAGAAACCAGATCCGAACAAGCACGTCGCCCTTCACCATAAACATGTTCAAAACAACGGTGAAAAGCAGCAGCATCGCGATCGATTTCTGCCCGCGAACAATGAACTTCAGCGGGATGTTGGAACAACGGATCAGCAGAAGCAGGCAGATACCTGCAGCCGCGAATCCAAGGAAGCTTTTGACAAGGAAAAGCCCCACGATAAATATAACGGTTCCCAGTACTTTGGTTCTCGGGTCAAGACGATGCACCGGAGAGTCGACGTCATAGTACTGACCGATCGTAATATCTCTCAGCATCGCTTACCCTCTCGCCTCCGTTTTATCCTCGGAGACCGCTTCCGTTTTCGCCTGATTCCACTCGGTCAGGATCGCTTCCATCTCATCCAGATCAAGCACCGTCTTTTCGATCGGGAACCCTTTGGCTTTCAATTGCTCTGCCAGCTCCGTCACCTGCGGAATGCCGAGTCCCATCGCCTTCAGCTCATCCGCGTGTGAAAAGACCTCTTCCGGCTTGCCGTCATACTTCAGCTCGCCCTCTTCGATCGCAACGACCCGGTCCGCATAGCGAGCGACATCATCCATGCTGTGCGAAACCAGAAGGATCGCAATGCCCTGCTCTTCCCCAAGCCGTTTCATCTGCCCGAGGATCTCGTCACGGCCCTGCGGATCCAGTCCGGCAGTCGGCTCGTCGAGGATCAGGAAATCCGGTTTCATCGCCAAAACGCCCGCGATCGCGACGCGTCTTTTCTGACCGCCGGATAGTTCAAACGGCGATTTCTTACGGTAGCTCTTATCAAGACCGACCATAGCCATCGCTTCTTTGACACGCTTCTTGATCTCTTCCTGCGGCAGCTGCATATTGCGCGGTCCGAACGCCACGTCTTCCGCAACCGTCATCTCAAAAAGCTGATGCTCAGGGTACTGGAAGACAAGACCGACCTTCTGCCTTACGGCAAGCATTTTCTTCGCCCGCGCTTCACGGCGCTTCTTTTTCGAGCGGGTCTGCGGCTCTTCGAAGATATTCTCTCCGTTCAGGAAGACTTCTCCGGAAGTAGGCTTCAGCAGACCGTTCAGGAGCTGGATCAGCGTGGATTTTCCGGAGCCGGTGTGTCCGATGATGGCGCAGAATTCTCCCTCACGGAAGGTTACATTAATATGGGAGAGGGCCCGATGTTCACTCGGCAAGCCCTCGTTGTATACATAGCTAACGTCTCTTAATTCAATCGGCATAAGGCACCTACCATTTCTTCCACGGTCAGGATATCACCTTGAACGTCGATTCCTTTTTTTCGAAGCCTGAACGCAAGCTCTGTCATCGGAGGAACGTCCAGTCCGAGTGCCTTAAGCTCCTCGACGTGTGAAAACACCTCTCTCGGCGTTCCTTCCATCACGACCTTGCCATGATCCATGACAATGACACGGTCGGCCTGCGCGGCTTCTTCCATATAGTGCGTAATATGGACAACGGTCATTTTTTCTTCCCGGTTCAGCTTCAGCAGCGTCCTCATGACTTCACTGCGGCCTCTCGGGTCCAGCATCGCGGTCGGCTCATCGAGCACGATGCACTCGGGCTTCATGGCCAGAATGCCCGCGATCGCAATTCGCTGTTTCTGTCCGCCCGATAAATGGGTCGGGTTGGCATTTTTGTAATGCGACATTCCGACCGCTTCAAGCGCCTCTTTCACATTGACCCGGATCGTATCCGGCGCAATGCCGAGGTTCTCCGGCCCGAAGGCCACGTCCTCTTCGACGATCGAAGCGATCATCTGGTTGTCAGGATTCTGGAAGATCATTCCGGCCTTCTGGCGGATCTTCCAGATATTGACATCCTCTCTCGTATCCATGCCCTCGACATAGATCGCGCCTTCCGTTGGCAGCATCAGGGCATTGATATGACGTGCGAAGGTGGATTTTCCGGAGCCGTTATGGCCGAGGATGACTACAAATTCACCTTTTTCAACCTGAATGGAAACTCCGTCAAGCGCATGCGGCTTCTCTTCCTGGTTGGACTCACTTGACGGTGTTCCGCCCGAAGCCGTCACTTCGATCGAAGTCTGATCATCATCATCGTCGTAAATATAGACAAGATCCTGGCTCTTGATCATTTCTTCCATGCGCTGCTCCTTTCCGGAAACCGGGTTTCCTGATAATCCGTACTTATCTCAAAATGAACGAAAAAGCAGGTCAGTCCGAAGTCTGACCTGCTTGGAGAAATCTTTATACCAACTCGATGATGGCGACTTCTGCACCGTCACCCTTACGGGGACCGACTTTGACAATGCGGGTGTAACCGCCCTTACGATTCTCGTACTTGGGAGCGATTTCATCAAACATCTTAGCAACCATGTCGACCTTCTTGCTGTTGCTTCTGACTTTGACACCGTCAGCCGGGACTTCGGTAACCGGGACAAAGACCTTCAGCATCTGACGGCGAGCGAACAGTCTGGAAGCGTTGTCCTTCTTGATGGTTTTCTGAACTTCGTCATAAACCGTAACCTTCTTGCCATCCTTGACTTCCTTGACGCGCTGACCGTTCTTGTCCTTGCGCGGAACCTTTACGGTAACGGTAACGTTCTCGTAATTGTCCTTCTCGCGGATCGCCAGGGTAATAAGCTTTTCAGCTTCGCGGCGGATTTCCTTCGCCTTCGTGGTGGTCGTGGTGATACGGCCATGATAAAGCAGGTTCGTGACCTGGTTGCGCAGAAGCGCTTTACGCTGAGAAGATGTTCTTCCAAGCTTTCTGTATTCAGCCATTGTATTATCCTCCTATAAATGCTCTTCCCAGAGAAAGCAGCTGTGTCTCACGCTCGGTGAGTGCATCAGGAGCTTTCCTGAAAGAGCCAGACAGAATGCCGCCTTGTCAGATTTGACGGCATTCCCGGTCTTTTACGACTGATGTCTCAGTCCAAAACCGTAACCACCCATCCGGCTCAGACGGGTGATTCAAGCTCACTCCTCGTGACCTGCCTTGAGGGACAGACCCATGTCGTGCAGCTTGCTCAGTACTTCATCGAGGGACTTGCGTCCGAGATTACGTACCTTCATCATTTCTTCTTCGGTCTTGTTCGTCAGATCCTCAACCGTGTTGATGTTTGCTCTCTTCAGGCAGTTGTAGGAACGAACCGACAGATCGAGTTCTTCGATCGTGGTCTCAAGGGTCTTGCCCTTCTTGTCCTCTTCCTTTTCTACCAGGATCTCGGTATTCTTTGCGTTGTCCGAGAGATCAATGAACAGAGCCAGATGGTCATTCAGAACCTTCGCTGCCAGAGAGACAGCTTCGTCCGGTTTGATCGTTCCGTTGGTCCATACTTCCATGGTCAGCTTGTCGTAGTCAGTGATCTGACCGACACGGGTGTTCTCCACAAGGAAGTTCACACGCTCGACCGGGGAGTAGAGAGAATCGATCGCGATCACGCCGATCGGGGCATTGTCAGCCTTGTTCTTGTCAGCGCCGACATAGCCGCGGCCTTTGGTGATCGTCAGGTCGATGGCCAGCTTGGAATCCGGGCCGCCGCTCAGGGTCGCGATAACCTGATCGGGATTGACGACTTCGTAGTCGGTATCCATCTTGATATCGCGGGCGCGAACGATGCCTTCGCCTTCATACTCGATGTAGGCGTTCTTCGGGTCGTTGCTGTCCGTGTGGGACTTGATCGCAACTTTTTTCAGGTTCAGGATGATTTCCGAAACATCTTCCTTCACTCCGGGAATCGTAGAAAACTCATGCAGCACACCGTCGATCTTGATCGTGGAGATTGCGGCTCCGGGGAGAGACGACAGCATGATCCTGCGAAGAGAATTTCCGAGTGTCGTACCGTAGCCTCTTTCCAGAGGTTCGACAACGAACTTGCCGTAGGTACCGTCTTCGCTGATGTTAGCTACATCAATGCGCGGTTTCTCAAATTCAAACACAGGAAACCTCCTTTATTTTCTATGCCTTGAACGCAATTACTTGTTGTACAACTCGACGATGGCCATTTCATCGACCGGAACATCGATCTGCTCGCGCTTCGGCAGCTCGTTAACGGTGCCCTTCAGGTTCTCGGCATCAGCGGTAAGCCATTCGGGAACGACACGGCCGTTGACTGCTTCGAGGATGTCCTTATAACGCTTTGCGGACTTGTACTTCTCGCGGATCTCGATCACGTCGCCTGCGGAAACGAGGTAAGACGGGATGTTGACGGTCTTGCCGTTAACGGAAACATGCCGATGATCAACGATCTGGCGAGCTTCCTTACGGGTGCGAGCAAATCCAAGACGGAAAATAACATTGTCCAGACGGGACTCAAGGAGCATGAGCAGGTTTTCACCGGCCTGGCCCTTCATGCGGCTGGCTTTATCGAAGTAGTTGCGGAAGGGCTTCTCAAGTACACCATAGATGAACTTGGCCTTCTGCTTTTCGGTCAGCTGAATGCCGTACTCAGACTTTTTCTTGGTGCCACGGATCTTCTGGCGATTGGACTTCTTGTCAATGCCAAGATAGGTAGGATCCAGGTCAAGGCTTCTGCATCTTTTCAGAACAGGGGTATTATCTCTTGCCATTAGTCAAAGACCTCCTATTAGACTCTTCTGCGCTTCGGCGGGCGGCATCCGTTATGCGGAACGGGGGTTACATCATGGATGGCGGTAACCTCAAGGCCGGCGGCCTGCAGGGCGCGGATAGCAGCCTCACGGCCGGCTCCGGGACCCTTCACGTTGACTTCTACGCTCTTAAGGCCATGCTCCATAGCGGCCTTAGCAGCCGTTTCAGCGGCCATCTGAGCAGCATAGGGGGTGTTCTTACGAGAACCGCGGAAACCAAGTCCACCTGCACTAGCCCAGCTCAGCGCATTGCCCTGGGTATCAGACAGGGTGACGATTGTGTTATTGAATGAAGACTGAATATGAGCCACGCCCTTGTCAACATTCTTGCGAGTGCGGCGGCGATTGGCTGCGGTTGCCTTTTTGACAGCTTTCTTAGGTGCCACGTTAAACTCCTCCTAAATTACTTCTTCTTGTTTGCGATCGTACGACGAGGACCTTTGCGGGTACGTGCATTGTTCTTCGTGTTCTGACCACGGACCGGAAGACTTCTTCTATGACGGATGCCTCTGTAGCAGCTGATCTCGGTGAGGCGCTTGATATTCAGCGCAACTTCACGACGAAGGTCACCTTCTACGAGCTGGGTCTCATCGATGACAGTACGGATTTTACCGACTTCTTCATCCGTCAGATCGCGGCAGCGAGTGTCGGGATCCACGCCTGCATCCTTCAGAATACGAAGGGCGCTGGTGTGTCCGATACCATAGATATAAGTCAGACCATACTCGACGCGCTTGTCGTTCGGCAGATCAACGCCTGAAATACGTGCCATGGTTTATCCTCCTAATCAACCTTGTTTTTGCTTGTGCTTCGGGTTTTCGCAGATGATCATGATCTTTCCTTTACGCTTGATCACCTTGCACTTCTCGCACATAGGCTTAACTGATGAACGAACTTTCATTTTTCGCTCCTTTCCCAACCGTTTCCGATCACTTGTATCGGTAAACGATACGGCCTTTTGTTAAATCGTAGGGAGAAAGCTCCATCTTGACTTTGTCTCCCGGTAAAATTCTGATGTAGTTTTGCCGGATCTTTCCGCTGATGTGAGCCATCAGCACATGCCCATTCTCAAGTTGAACCTTGAAAAGCGCATTCGGAAGTGCGTCGAGCACCTGACCGTCGGCTTCAATTACGTCATTTTTGGACATTTATACCTCCAAATCAGCACTTGTTACTCGAGTCCGGGGAGGGTCGTTGTGATCTCTCCTCCGTCCTTCGTGATCAGGATCGTATTTTCGTAGTGGGCAGCCTTGCTGCCATCCCGCGTGATCACTCCCCAGCCATCCGGAAGGATCTCGACCTTCCAGCTGCCGGCGGTAATCATCGGTTCCACCGCGATCGCCATCCCTTCCTCTAACCTCAGTCCCCGTGAGAGCACCCGCGGGCGGTAATTCGGAACCTGAGGATCTTCGTGCATCTCGCGTCCGATCCCATGTCCCACATAATCCCTTACCACGCTGAAGCCGGCTTTCTCGGCCGTCTTCTGGATCCCTGCGGAGATCTTATAAAGATGGATTCCCGGGCGAATTCTGGAATAACCTTCATAGAAGGCATCCTTCGCAGCCTTGATCAGCTTTCGGTCTTCCTCGCTGATCCTCCCTACCGGAAATGTTCTCGCGGCATCGCCGTGGTAACCGTCCTTTTTCGCTCCGACATCGATCGAGATGATCTGGCCTTCCCTGAGGATCGTGTCCTTGTTTGGAATGCCGTGGATCACCATCTCATCGATCGAAGCGCAGATACTGGCGGGATATCCGTAGTATCCTTTAAACGACGGAAGCGCGCCGTGAGATCTGATGATCTCTTCGGCAGCCTTGTCAAGATCGGCGGTGGATATACCGGGTTTGATGAGGCGCTGCATCTCCTGCAGCACTTCGGCCACGATCTTACCTGCCCTCCGCATCTTCTCGAAAGCTTCCTGATCTTTGATCATGACCGCCATGAGTTACCTCTTAGCGTTTTGATCATTTGCCAAGTGCCTTTGCGATCTCCTCGGTGACTTCCTCGACAGAGAGCGTACCGTCCACAGTGACAAGCTTATTCATCTTGCCGTAGTGGTCGATGAGCGGTTGAGTCTGTTCGTGGTAGACAACCAGACGTTTCAGGACCGTCTCCGGTTCATCATCCTTGCGGATGATCAGCTCTGAGCCGCAGCGGTCGCAGATTCCGTCTTTCTGAGGAACCTTGTACTTGGTGTGATATGGTTCACCGCACTTCGGGCAGACCCGGCGTCCGGCCATGCGGTCGACAATATGATCATCGGGAACATCTACATTCACAGCCGCGTCGATTTCGACCGCCTGATCCAAAGCTGCTGCCTGGTTCAGTGTGCGCGGGAAACCGTCTAAAATGTATCCGTTCACGCAATCATCCTGTGCGATCCGGTCCATGACAAGATCGACGGTTAAAGAGTCAGGAACCAGGAGACCCTGATCCATGTACTCTTTAGCCTTCAGTCCCAGCGGCGTCTGGTTCTTCAGATTGGCTCTGAAGATGTCGCCG